>WQRS01000128.1 GCA_009786615.1 Treponema sp.
GTACTTCCCTCGGCAAAAAGCCCCACAACAGTGGAAACTTGCCCCATGTTGATGCCCAGCTCCCCTGCAATTTTCTGCATAAGGCGCACTTCGTTGACAACAAGGCTGTCAATAAATTCTTGAGTAATCTGCGATGTTTCAGTTGGTTCCATTTGATAAGGATAACAGAAAAAGGTGATAGTTTCCAGCGCGGGGCTTGCGAGCGGCGCACCCGCTTGCCGTCCGCAAGCGTATCGTCTAATGCCTTTCTGAAAAAGCCGCGAACAATAATCAGTGACTTTGAACTGACCGCGGAATAGTTTTGTCTTTGATGGCGCTGTTTGCTTTCTTTGCAAAATCACTTATACTATAGGCAAGGAGCAAACAGTGGCTGAAAACACCATGAACAACATTCCCCTCCAAGACCATCTACGAGCACTTATGGATGGAGTCTCTGCAAAGTTTCGCGAAGTTGCCGAAAGCCAGAAGGAGACCGATAAGAAGTTTCAGGAGCTTGCCGAGAGCCAGAAGGAAACTGCCGAGCAGATGAAGGAGACTGACAGGCAGCTGAAGCTGTTATCTCAGGAAGCCGCAGAAAGCCGTAGGGAAGCCACAGAAAGCCGTAGGGAAACCGACAGGCAGATGAAGGAAACCAATAGAAGGTTCGGTGACTTGAGTAACCGTTTTGGTGAGCTGGCTGAACATTTGGTTGTCCCCGGCATCAAGGAAAGATTCAATGCTCTGGGTTTTAATTTCACTGACAGTACTGAAAATACGCGGATTGGCGGAACCTCGCGCAACTATGCCGCAGAAGTTGATATACTGCTGGAAAGCCTGAATACAGTGATGGCGGTGGAAGTAAAATCAAAGCCAACTGAAGAAGATGTAACAAAACACATTAGCCGTATGGACGTTCTGCGCCGCCGTGCCGATGACCGCAAGGATACGCGGACATATTTTGGGGCGATTGCCGGAGCGATAATGTCACAAAAGGTGCGGGACTGCATTGTCCAAAACGGTTTTTACGCGATAGAACAAAGCGGCGACACTATGATGATAAACGTCCCCGATAACTTTAAGCCCCGCCAATGGTAAGTGGCGACCATCCGCCAGCGCATTGACGAAAGCGTAATTTTAAGATAAACTTGTCAAACTTCAATAAACAGGAGGTAAACAGTGAGCTTGCGTACAGCCGGAAACTCTGACGATGACCCTTACAGTAGTACAAGCGGCACATCAGGCTTGTTAATGACCTCCGCTCTCCATTGTTAGAACGGCTATTTAAATAAAAGTCTATTGACCCCAAGCCCGATGTCCTAAGAAACATAACTCAACAAAAAGGATGTCGATTATGGACAAAGAAGAAATTATCGGTTTGATCAAAAATGGTCCGCTTAAAGTCGGAGAGTTAAAAACCATGCTTTCCGAAATGAATGTCCCGGACATTGCCGAATTATTTGAAGAACTGGACAAAGAAAAAAGTATACAGATTTTCAGGATTTTGCCTAAAGCAATTGCCTCCGAAGTTTTCAGCCACATGGAAAGCGACCGCCAGCAAACCATCATCGAAGCGCTCACCGATTCAGAAATAGGTGAAATTATGAATGAGCTTTTTGTCGATGACGCTGTGTATTTTATAGAAGAAATGCCTGTAAACGTGGTGCGCCGCGCGTTAAAAAGCGTGCAGGGCGAAAAGCGCAAGCATATAAACCAGATTTTAAATTATCCTGAAAAATCCGCCGGAAGCATCATGACCACTGAGCTTGTCGCCCTTCGCGAAGACGCGACTGTGCAAGAGGCTTTTAAAACAATTCGCGGCACCGGACTTAACAAAGAAACGATTTACACCTGTTATGTGATAAAAAGAGATCGCCAGCTTGTGGGTGTTATCACCGCGAAAAAATTGATGCTTGCCCGCCCTGAAGATCGCATCGGCGACATCATGGAAACAAATGTGGTTTTCGCGCACACTACCGACGATCAAGAGGTCGTTGCCGACCAGTTCCAGAAGTATGACTTTCTGGCTATGCCGGTGGTTGACAACGAGCAGATGCTTGTCGGCATTATCACAGTTGACGATATAGTGGACGTAATCGTTGAGGAAAGCACCGAAGACATCGAAAAAATGGGAGCGCTTGCGCCGTCGGATGAGCCTTACATGAAAACCGGCATTCTCCGTCTTGCGAAAAACCGCTTTCTCTGGCTTTTGGTGCTGATGCTTTCGGCAACGATAACCGCCAACATCATCGAAGGTTTTGAGGAAAGCCTCGCNCTCATGCCCATNCTCATGGCATTTATTCCCATGCTTATGGACACAGGCGGCAATTCCGGCGCTCAAGCCTCAACGCTCATCATCCGCGGCATGGCGCTGGGCGACATACGCCTNCGTGATTTTTTGCGTGTATTCTGGAAAGAAATNCGCGTTGCCCTTTTATGCGCGGTTGCTTTGTCGGCNGTCAACTTCGGGCGCATTTATTTGATGCACGGACAAAATATGCTTTTGGCGATCACCGTTTCGCTGACGCTCATTTGCACAGTTGTTGTNGCAAAATCGCTCGGNGGTCTTTTGCCCATGCTTGCAAAGCGCCTGAAAATTGACCCNGCGATGATGGCGGCGCCGGTAATCACAAGCATTGCCGACGCAACCTCGCTTGTGATTTACTTTTCCATTGCGCGCGTGATTTTGGGGCTGTAAAGCAGGCGTTACGTTACAAACAGCGGCTGGCAAAATCCGCCATTAAAGCTGCGGCTTCTGCCGGTTTTTCCTGCTGGGGAAGATGCCCCGCATCTGAAATTATTTTCAGGTCAATTCCTGAACGCAGCGCCTTGAACTTATGCGCCGAAGACAAAGGCATGATTTTGTCTTCAACGCCCCAGACAAGAAGGATTTCGCTTTTGTGCCGCTTGATTTTTTTCGCGTACAGCGGTGAAAAAAGCACATAAGAGCGGATAACGCTGCGCTGCGCTTTGAAAAAAGCCCCTTCCTGTGTTGGGCTTTCCACCCGCGCCATAACCCGCTGACGCAAAAAATCCTTGTCTTCAGGTGAAAGGCTTTCAAGGTTTGCATAATATGGCTTGAGCGAATCCCAGCGGTCTGAAGCGTTTTTTCTGTACGAGCGATACCATTTGCGGCTGAAAAGGCGCTTTGCCAGGGCAAGGGGATTTGGCAGTTTCGGACCGCCGGGAATGCTCCCGCCGATCAAAACAAGGCCGCGCGTTAGGTGAGGACACCTTAGCGCCGCCTCTTGCGCGACCAAGGCGCCAAGGGAACTTCCGGCAAGGAAAATGGGCGGTGGGTTTTCGTTTTGCGGCAAAACCGCCGTTTGAATAAGAGCGATTACCGCATTTGCATAAGCTTTAAGGCTTAAGCGTTTCCTAAGCGCCGAACGCCCAAAACCCGGCAAATCAGGGGCAATCGCCCTAAAGCCGGATGAGTTTAACAAGGGGATAAGATGCCGCCACGTATCGGCCTCATCCCCAAGCCCGTGAATGAGAACAAACACAGGGGCATCACTGCTGCTGCAATTTTCAGGCGGGGAATCGTAGAAAAAAAGCGTCTCGCTTTGATGAGAGTTATCAGTCAAAACGAATGCTTTAGCCGCCAAAGGCTCCCACAGCTTCATGGCGGAATTGCCCTTATAAGCGGTAATCGAAAAATCCATATAACAGCATTATCAGAAATATGTGGAGCGGGCAAGGGGGATAGACCTCTTGTTTTTATTACTATACAATTGTATAGTAATNNATATGGAGCTTGCAGAAAAATTAGCTATACTGGCATCCTCCGCAAAATACGATGCATCGTGCGCCTCATCAGGTAGCGGGGATTCTTGCGGTTACCAAAGTGGTAACCGCAGCGGCGGCAATGGCGGCGCTTTGTTTGGCAGGCGCTTACCGGCAGGCGTTTGTCACAGTTGGACACCTGACGGGCGCTGCGTAAGCCTGCTCAAAGTGCTTTTTTCCAACTCCTGCCGCTTCGATTGCGCTTACTGCGTCAACCGCTCATCTTTTGACAGCCGCCGCGTATCCTTCACAGTGGATGAACTTGTATCGCTTACCTGTGAGTTTTACCGCAGAAACTACATCGAAGGGCTTTTTCTTTCATCGGGTATTTTTTCAGACTCTGACATTGTGATGGAAAAACTCACCGCTACCGCCCGCGCATTACGGTGCGAAGCGGGTTTTGGCGGCTACATTCACTTAAAGATAATTCCCGGATCAACTGATAAGGCAATTCGGGAAGCCGGATTGTGGGCAGACCGCTTGAGCGCCAACATAGAATTGCCAACGGACAAAAGCCTTCAAAATCTTGCGCCGGGGAAATCAGGCAAAATGATTTTTGGCGCGATGGGCGATGCCTACAACTTGGAGGCTGAAAACCGCGAAGACAGGCGCAAGTTTGCCCTGGGCGAAAAAACTTCCGTCCCCGTTTTCGCTCCGGCAGGGCAAAGCACCCAGTTAATCGTTGGGGCATCGCCTGAAACCGACAAAACAATTCTCACCCTTTCAGGCGCGCTTTACCGCAAATATGCGCTAAGGCGGGTTTACTACTCGGCTTTCATTCCCGTTGGCATTTCAGGCGCTGACGGCTTACACGATCCGCGCCTGCCTGAAATCGCAATCCGACCGCTGTTGCAACGTGAACACAGGCTTTATCAGGCGGATTGGCTTTTGCGCTTTTACGGCTTTTCCCCCGGTGAAGTGCTTGAAACGGACAGCGAAATGCTTGATTCAGGTCTTGACCCAAAAACGGCGTGGGCGCTGCGTCACCTGGACAAGTTTCCGGTTGAAGTAAACAGAGCCGATTATGATGACTTATTGCGGGTTCCGGGCGTTGGNGCGCAATCGGCGCGGCGCATCATCGAAACNCGCCGTTCCCGCTCCCTTACCTTTGAAAACTTAAGGCGCTTGGGCATTGTTCTAAAACGCGCCCGCTTTTTTCTTACCGCAAACGGCGCTTTTCTGGACAAGCCTGAAGACCCAAAACGCATCCGCCGCACACTTTCAGATCCCGATCACTTACAGCCGCTTTTGTTTGAGTTTTGAAGTTTCAGTTTTTTAGAAGG
>WQRS01000129.1 GCA_009786615.1 Treponema sp.
TACTGCCACACCGTTATTTCATCCAATGCTGCGGCGGTTTCCTTGCGGCGCAAACTCGCCCTGATTCGAGCGGCAAGAACGCGGGGGCTGTACGGTTTAACCACATAATCATCTGCGCCAAGTTCAAGNCCGGTAACCACGTCCGTCTCCTCTCCCCGCGCGGTGCATATAATAACCGGTAAAGCGGCAAAGTTTGCATCGGCACGAATTTTTTTCAGCACCTTAAAACCGTCCATGCCCGGGAGCATGAGATCAAGCACTACACAGTCAGCACCGTCTTGGCGCAGACCGGCAAGCCCGTCCTCGCCCGTTTTGGCTTGGGTGAGTTTCCAGCCCTCCTGAACAAAAGCGTGCGTGAGCATCTCCTGTATTTCCTCGTCGTCCTCGATGATAAGTATGCGTTCACAGCCCATAATTTTTTTACCTTTACTCGTTCAATTTTTCGTGCCTGCCTCTTACCATGTATGAGATAGCTTCACAAATGTTGGTAATATGATCGCCTAAACGTTCCATATAGCCTGAAAGCCGCAAGAGGCGGGAAGCGGCTTTAACTAGTTTGCGGTTCTCTTTCATGAACGAAAGCACCTCGTCCACAAGCGCCTTGTGCTCAACATCGATGAGGTCGTCCATTAGCGCCGCCTTCCGTGCGGCATCGACNTTTTTGGCNAGGTAAGCGGAAAACGCCGCTTTCAGCATCGCCTGCGCGGTTTCAACCATGCGCTCAACACGCTCAAGCGANCGGAACGCCGGACGNCCGGAAAGCTTNTTGGCGATTTTGACAAGGTGTATACTGTAGTCGTTTATCCGCTCAAGGCTTGCGGCGATTTTGAACACCATCACCATTTCCCGCAAGTCGCTGGCGACCGGCTGTTGTGTGGCAATGAGCACAAGCGCCATGTTTTCGATTTTGAGCTGCAGCGCATCCACCGCTTTGCCGCTTTCTTTCACTTCACGGGCAAGCTCCTCATCGCCTGAACGCACCATCGCAAGGGCTTTCCCAATATCTTCTTCCACCATTGTCGCCATAAGCGTGAGCTCCCGGCGCACCTTGTCCAGTTCTTCGTTTAATAAACTTCGAGTCTGCATAAGCCCTCCTAGCCGAATCTGCCGGAAATGTAATCTTCGGTACGCTGGTCGCTTGGATCGACAAACAGCTTTCCNGTGTCTCCATATTCTACCAGNTCGCCCAAGAGAAAAAAAGCCGTTTTATTGCTGACTCTCGATGCTTGATGCATNGCGTGTGTCACAAGCACGATGCTGAATTCTTTTTTCAGTTCGCCGATAAGTTCTTCGATGCGNCCTGTCGCAATGGGATCAAGGGCGCTGGTCGGTTCGTCCATNAGAATAATTTCAGGCTCCATCGCGACGCTTCNGGCAATGCACAGNCGCTGCTGCTGCCCGCCTGAAAGCGTGTGCGCCTGCTTTTTCAGGCGGTCTTTCACTTCATTCCACAGCGCGGCTTTTTTCAGCGAGACTTCAACAAGGTCAGCAAGGCGGCGCTTGTCTTGAAGNCCTTGCATACGCGGGCCGTAAGCTACGTTNTCAAAAATCGACATATTAAACGGGTTTGGNTTTTGAAACACCATGCCGACCCTGCGNCGGAGATCGGCAACGTCAATGTCGCCGTAAATATTTTCGCCGTCAATTAAGACAAGACCGGTTATGCGGCAGCCGGAAATTAAATCGTTCATCCGGTTTAACACGCGGATAAACGTCGATTTGCCGCACCCCGAAGGNCCGATGAGCGCCGTNACATCACCGCGCTGCATCGAAAAATTNACCTGNTTCAACGCATGAAANCCGCCGTAAAAAAGATCCAAATCGTGAACTTCGATTTTTTCGTGTTCGTCTGTTTTTTCGCTCATTGCACGCTCACATTTCTTCTGAATTTATACGTAATGATTTTCGTTGCCGTATTGATNAGTATCACCAAAATAACCAATACNGCGGCGGTNGCAAANGCCATGCTGAAATCGTCAGGGTGTATCGCCTCGCTGGTCAGGTGGTACAAATGGATGGTCAGCGTTCTGCCTGATTCAAAAATCGACATCGGCAGATTCCGCGAAATACCGACCGTCAAAAGCACCGGCGCCGATTCGCCGACCATACGCCCAAGCGCAAGAATTACCGCTGTTACAATGCCTGGAAGCGCCGGAGGAAGGACAACGTGGAGTATCGTCTGAAACTTCGTTGCCCCCACCGCAAGAGAGCCTTCGCGTATGGAATCAGGAATTGATTTAAGCGATTCCTCCGTTGTGCGAATGATAACCGGAAGCGCCATAATCGACAGCGTAAAACCGCCTGCGATTACTGATTGCCCAAAACCCATCATGCGCGAAAATATAAGCAGACCGAAAAGCCCGTAAATAATTGAAGGGATGCCCGCAAGCGTATCCACCGCCAAACGCAGAATACGCACAAACCGCGAATTGCCTGAATATTCGTTTATGTAAATCGCCGTTGCGATGCCCACAGGCAAAGCGATAGCGAGCGAAACAGCCACAACCATAAGCGTGGTAACAATCATGGGCAGTATTCCCTGCTCAATGCCTGTAATAAACGCCCAGTTCAAAAATCCCGCCGAATTGGAAAATATATACACGAGGATAAAAACAAGTGCCGAGATAACACCGACCAAACCCAGCACCATAGCCGCATACATTATGCGGTCGGTGATTTTGCGTTTTTTGGCAAACGTCATGCGACCTCCATTCTGCGGCGCAGCCACAAAATTAAGCTGTTAAGGATCAGTATCATCGTGAACAATACAACGCCGATGGAAAAAAGCATTTCCCCGTGCCTGCCTGCCGCATAACCCATTTCAAGTGCAATTGTGGCGGTGAGCGTCCGCACACTTTCAAGCGGGTTGATTACCACTGCGGCGAATTGCCCGCCACCAAAATCACCGCCATCGTTTCGCCCACAGCGCGGGACATCCCCAAAATAACGCCAGCCAAAACGCCTGAACTTGCGTGGGGAAGCACAACCCGCCACGCTGTCTGCATTTCGCTTGCTCCCAGCGCAAGACTCGCCTCACGCACGGAGCGGGGAACGGCACGAAGTGATGTCTCGGCAATCGTGGTCACGGTGGGCAGGATCATCAGCGAAAGGACTATCGTTGCCGAAAGAAGCGTGTTGCCTGCGGGGATGTTGAAAATCTCCCGCACAAGCGGAACGATCACCATAAGCCCGAAAAAGCCGTACACCACAGACGGGATTCCCGCCAGAAGCTCGATGCCGCTTCGGGCGATTGTCGCAAAGCGCTGGGGCAAAAACTCAGACATAAAAACGGCGCACAAAAGCGCAAGCGGAACGCCGATGAGGATTGCCCCAAGCGCAGCCATGATGCTTGCAACGATCATTGGCAGTATTCCGTAGATTTTGAGAATTGTAGGCCGCCATTCGGTTCCTGTCAGAAACGCGAAAAAGTTGTACGGCGGTTCGGGAAGTATTATGTGCAGGCGCGGCTCAAGTGCGGCAATAGCAGCAGGCCAACTCACGGTAAAAACGTAGGCTTCAGGATAGCTCACATTCCCGTGAAAGCCGTGGATGAACTCATCATACGAAAGCCTCTGCCCATCCTGAAAAAACCGGATCGCCTCACGTGGTTCAGTCTCTTCCATATCAAAATAAAACTCAAAAGTTTCGATGCCGTCTGCGAACGGGAAGCTCACACTGACTAATCTTGTGCCTTCGGCGAGGTGGATAAAAGCGGAGTGGTTTAGGTAGCGCTCTCCGTTTACAGTGATGTCGCTGATGCGTTGCGGCACGAGGCGCAAGCCCGGAGCGGTTGCTGTAAAAAAGGTTCGGGAGCCTTGAAGAAACACGAATGTGACAATTGCTCCCAAAGCCAAAATTGAAAAAAGCGCAACAGTGCTGACCAGGTACTTAAAAAGCCTGTCCAGATTTTTTCTTTTCATAATACGTCTATTGTATTGGAACCCAACTCCGTGCGACAAGTGCCTGACCATCGGTAATCGCCCAATCCAAAAATGCCCTGCTAACGGGNCTAAGATTTGAGTACAAAAGAATGAACGGNCGCGCGATACCGTAAGTNCCCGCCATCATGTTTTCTGTCGTGGGNGAAACCCCGTTGACACTAATTGCCCTCACCGAGCCGTCAACTGATCCGACTGAAATGTANCCTATCGCGTTTGGGTTNCCCGCCACNTTTGACCTGACCGCTCCCGTGCTAGGCCCTTCCACAGCGCCCGCCCTGAGTTGCCCAGCAAAGCCGACCATTTCCTCAAAAGCGCCGCGAGTACCTGAACCTTCTTCGCGGGTTACCACGGCGATTGTACCGCTTTTGACATCGCTGACCTGATTCCAGTCGGTGATTGCGCCTGTGTAAATGCCGCGAATCTGCTCCATCGTAAGGTTGGTTATCGGGCTTGAGTAGTGCACGATTAAGGCAATGCCGTCAATGGCAATAAGCTGTTGATTAAGCCCCATACCCAGTTCGATTGGGGTAAGTTCGCGGCTGGTCATGCCGAGCTGGTACAAAACGCCCGCGTTCCGTATGCCGTCGCTGGAGCCTGTGCTGTGTACGTTGATTCTCGTGTCGGGGTTTACGGCNTGGAAAGCATCCNCCAGAAGATCGATCACCGGCACAACCGAAGTCGAGCCTCCGATTTCAATGACAAACTCNTCCTGCGCGTCCCGGCATCCTGCCGCAAACATAACCAGAACCAGCGCTGTAANCATAATGACAAATCGTTTCATATTTTCTCCTTAAATCAGCGCCTGTNAAGCGCCGCTCTTAAAGTATCGTACATTGCAGAGGCTAATGCACGGGTGTTAGGCGACGGTGATTGGTTTGTTAGAAATTGGTTAAATGCAAGCGTATTGTTCCGTGCATTGTCCACTGGCGTATTGCCAAACAAAAATGATAATGTTATACTGCACTAACACCTGCGGAGGTGAATGTCGTCTGGTGGCGGCTGCGGACTTCAAATCCGTCAAAGGGGGGAAACGTCCTTGGTGAGTTCGATTCTCACACGCCTCCGCCATTTTTT
>WQRS01000130.1 GCA_009786615.1 Treponema sp.
AGATGCCTGAAATGCTTTTGCTCACTTCCGATGATGAGGCGGTGTTTGCAGAAATAGGAGCGGCAAAAAGTCTCACAAATTATCTTTCTAAAACAGAGCAAGGCTTTGTACTAAGATTAACGGATCGGGGAACTGTCAAGCGGGAACTGATACGTTTGGGCTGGCCTGTAAAAGACGAAGCGCCGTTTGTGCCGGGGCAGCCGCTGGAACTAACCTTGCGCGAAACAGCGTTTCAGGACGGCACTTTACCCTGCGCGATTATCAGCAAGAAGCCGCGCGTTCGGTGCTTGGAACTCTTGAAGTGGGGGTCAATCTGCCGGGTTCCGGATACGGCGTTGTGGTAATGCCTTGCGGTTCGGGCAAGACGATTGTCGGAATGCTCATCATGTCGCTCCTTAAAACCAATACGCTCATATTAACGCCCAATGTTGCGGCCGTTCATCAGTGGATGGATGAGCTTCTTGACAAAACCGAATTATCGCGCGATCAAATTGCTGAGTATTCAGGCGATTCCAAATCGGTCGCTCCTGTTACCGTTGCCACTTACCAAATCATTACGTGGCGCGCTGATAAGGGGTCGGATTTTCCCCACTTTAAGCTTTTCCGCGAGCGCGCGTGGGGGCTGATCATTTATGACGAGGTTCACCTTCTGCCCGCTCCCGTGTTCCGCGTGACGGCGGAGCTTCAAGCGGTCAGGCGTTTGGGGCTTACGGCAACGCTCGTGCGCGAAGATGATGCTCAAGATGCGGTGTTCAGCCTTGTCGGTCCAAAACGCTACGATGTTCCCTGGAAAGACCTTGAAGGCAAGGGCTGGATTGCCGAAGCCATTTGTTCTGAAATCCGCATTGACTTGCTTGAAAAACTAAAAATTCCTTATGCGGTGGCGACCAAACGCGAGAAGTACCGCATCGCAAGTGAGAATCCGCTAAAAGACGAGGCAGTTTTGCAGTTGGCGGCAAATCACGCCGATGACCGCATTCTCGTTATCGGGCAGTATATCAAGCAGCTGGAAAACCTGGCGAAGATTCTGAATGTTCCGATTATTACGGGAAAAACTCCCAATAACGAGCGGGAGCAGATTTACAGGGCGTTCAAAAACGGCGAGCTGCGGATTATCGTAGTGAGCAAAGTTGCCAACTTTGCCATTGACTTGCCGGATGCTTCGATGGCGATTCAGGTTTCAGGNTCATTCGGGTCGCGGCAGGAAGAAGCACAGCGGCTGGGGCGGATTTTGCGCCCNAAAAACCGCAACTCGTGGTTTTACACGCTGGTCTCCCGTTACACAGTCGAGGAGGAGTTCGCCGCAAACCGCCANAAATTCCTCGCCGAGCAAGGTTANAAATATTCGATACAGCACTGGACAACGCAGAAAAACGAGGTAAACGCACTATGAACGAACGCACTTCCGCCTTTCGCTCTATTAACGACTGGAAATCCGCCTTNATGACGCTGCCGGATAACGGCTTTTTTGAGTTACTGCGCAGCGTTTTTGGGAACATCAAAACGCCGTTCAGTAANCAAAAGCTTATGGATGATCTTTTTAATTTTCTTTCATCCGAAGACATCCGTAAGATCATCGCCGCATACATCGATGATGATGACCGAAAAGTCATTGCGGCAGTCGCGCTCCTTAACCAGCCGGCGCCCGGCGAACTTGAAAGTTTTTTTTCAGGCGAGTTCTCTTTTGCCGAAGTCCACGCCATCGTTTTAAACCTTGAAGAGCGGCTCATNCTGTACCGTTATAGGGACAATGGCGGCGAACGAGGACACGCGCCTTCAGGCGGCAAGGGGCAGCAAACCATTTCCCGCTTGACGCTTAATCCCGTTTTAGAAAGCGTGCTTGCCCCGTTTGCTTCCGACACTTCGTTTCTGTTTCCAAGTTCGCCTATTAAAAGCGGATCGCAGAAAGCCGGTGCCGTCAAGAAAAAAAGTGGTGAACCTCCTATAAGTGAATCAAACGCAAGTGAAACGTGCTTTTGTGAGGGCAGGGCAATGGCTGCGTTTTTTGCCTTTCTTTACGGACACAGCGATGATGAGCCGCTGCGGATAGAGCCCGATGGTAAATTTTCAGGCTTCCGCAAAAAAGTTCTTGATGCGGGNAAAAAANTATTCCCGCATCAGGATTTGGACTGCGCGCTTAANGCGTTTATCCACCTTGAGCTTTTTCTTGTTCAAGGTTCAAGCCTTACNCCAAATGCCGANCGCATCGCCAGTTTTTGTGAGCTTTCGGCGATTGAGCGTCAGGAATATTGGGCAGCGGCGTTGTACCTTTGCCGGACAGAACAAGTGGAAACGGATGAACTGCAGACTATGCGCCGCAGCCGTCTGCGCAGAATAGCCGCCGCAATGCACCGTTTTATGGGCTACATCGAGGACGACAAAATGTACCCGGAAGTTACCCTCAAGCGCATTTCCGATTTGCTTGAGAAGGATGACGGAAGGCAGGGATTGGCGTGGGGAGCGCGCCTTTTCGATGAGCGCTTAAATCTGCCTTTTGCGCATTTTCTTGCGGCTTTGGAGAAATCAGGCGTTCTGGAAAAAGCCGCTGTTTCGAGCAAAGGTGAAAAGCAATGGAAAGCCAATCGCAAGGGGTTGGGCACAGCGAATCTAACGGCGGCGAACTCGGCGGCCTTGCCGGCGGCAAAAAAATCCCGCTCAAGCGAAAAAGAAGCGGCANCGCCTGTTATCGTTATGGACACAGCTTTCTCGTTTCTTTTGTACCCGGAAATNGGGTTTGAAGATGCGGTAACGCTNGCTTCGTTTTGCGAAATAAAAGCTCCCGCCGAAGACAACTGGCAAAACGGCGCTTCAATCTGCTTTGAGCTCACTCGTTCTTCGGCTGTGCGGGGTTTTGATCAGGGAATGACAGCGGCGGCGATTTTGGAACTTTTAAACCGCCTTTCGCACAACCGCCTTGACGAAAACCTCCAGTGGACGCTGAATGACTGGGAAACCCGTTATTCAAGTGTTGTCCTTCATCAAGGCATTGTGCTCACGTTAGCCGAAGACCGCCGCTACCTCGCACAAGCCCGTCCGCTCAGCTCGCTTGTGCGCAAAACCATCGCCCCGGGCGTTTACCTCTTGGCCGCCGCCGACCGCGCCGAAGCCGTCCGCGCCTTGCGCAAGGCAGGCGTTGACATCATCGCGCAGCCGCCGATTGACTTCCCTCGTTTCAGTATCAGGAGCGACATTGGGATGTACCGCCATTATTTTTCCAGCCTTGGATCACCTGCGGTGGAAGCCTGTTTTGCCCGGGGTGACAATGCCGCTGCGCCTGAAAAGAAAACGGACGAAACGGCTAATGCAATCAAAGAGCGCTTTCGGGAAAAGCTGCAAAAAATGCGCCTTTCAAAGCCTGAAATGGATGAGCTGACAGCCCGCATACAGCGCAGGCTTATAGTAAGTGAATCGCAGTTGGAGGGCGCAGCGCTGCGTTACGAGAAGCTTGAGGCGCGCGGACTTGATTATTCAGGCAAATCGACCATCGCCAAATACGCCATTGAATCGGGATCACTTTTGGATGTGACATGGCCGGGCGCCGGTGGAAAGGTTAATCAGGTTGTCGGAACACCTGTGGCATTGGAAAAAAAAGGCGGAGATAGTATACTTGTTCTTAAAACGCAGCCGGANGGGAATTCAAAAGCGCCCGAAGAAGAAGAAGCCGTGTTGCGTACCCAAGAAATGCTGCGCATTCCTTTGGGCAAAATAAGCCTTTTGCGCCGTATCAAACAATCGATTTTCGGCGAGTAAAAAAGAGGAGCATAATATGCCATTACTGCCTTTTTCCAGGCAACACGAAAATAGACAAGCCAAGCTTGCCGTCCTGATTGACGCAGACAACGCCCAGCCNGCAATAATCGAGGGGCTTNTGGACGAGGTTGCCAAATACGGAATCGCCAGTGTAAAGCGCATTTACGGCGANTGGACGAGTACACACCTGCGCTCGTGGAAGGAACGCCTTTTGGCAAACGCCATTCAGCCTATACAGCAGTTTTCCTACACCGTCGGCAAAAACGCCACCGACAGCGCAATGATAATTGACGCGATGGATTTACTTTACAGCGAAAAACTGGACGGCTTTTGCATTGTCTCAAGTGATTCAGACTTTACCCGCCTTGCCGCGCGCCTGCGTGAAAGCGGCTCCATGGTGTACGGTTTTGGCGCGGAGAAAACTCCAAAGGCGTTTGTGAAAGTCTGCGACAAGTTTATTTACACTGAAATCCTTCTTGATAATCAGGAAGAAACTGACGAAGTGGAAGATCGCCCGCCGGTGAAAAGCCGCAAGGAGTTTAAGGCGGACAACAAGCTGATAAAACTGCTTCGGGACGCTGTTGAGGACGGCGCGGACGAATCAGGCTGGGCGTACCTCGGCGGGGTTGGTCAAAAGATCAACAACCGCTCCAACGACTTTGACCCACGCAATTACGGCTTTAGAAAGCTCGGCGATCTGTTCCGCGCCCTTCCCCAGTTTGAAACTGAAGAACGACCGCAAGAGCACAGCACCGGGCGGCAAGTTTACATAAGATGGAAGAAGAAGCGCTAGCGGGCGGTCTTAACAAACAAACACTGACAACTCACCGCCTACGTGCGCCGCGGCGTAAAACGCATTATTCCCACTCAATCGTCGCGGGGGGCTTGCTTGATATGTCATAAGTAACCCGCCCAATGTCTTTTACCGTATTGGTGATAAGCGTTGAGATTTCAAGCAAATCCTTCATGGCGAACGGGTACACATCGGCTGTCATCGCGTCTGAACTGACAATTGCCCGCAGTGCCAGCACCCAGCCGTATTTGCGCCCGTCCCCGGCAACACCCACCGAGCGAATCGGAAGCAGGACGGGAAACGCCTGCCAAATCTCATCGTAAAGGCTGGCACCTGAATGTCCCTTGCGCTTTTTCAGTTCATCAATGAAGATTGCGTCAGCTTCCCTAAGAATGTCGCACTTTTCCTTCGTTACTTCGCCAAGTACGCGCACGGCAAGACCGGGGCCGGGAAACGGGTGGCGGGAAAT
>WQRS01000131.1 GCA_009786615.1 Treponema sp.
GAAAGGTGAACCCGAATTTGGTGAGTTCTGCCAGTTTCCGGAAACGCAAAAAGTACGCTGTAATTTCCGGCGCTTCCCAAAAGGCGAAAACGAGTGAGCGAGGGCTTACCGCGGTATTTATCGATAATGGTGTGATGGAGCTTGTTTCCATTGGGAACAAGGCGCAGGTCGCATTCGGTTTCCTTCCATGAAGGGCGGCCTTTAACCACCACAACATAGCGCTTTTTAACAAGCCTGCCTTCAAAAGCGGCGGAAAACCGCTTGTGCGCTTCGGCGGTTTTCGCAAAAAGCACCAGCCCTGAAGTATCGCGGTCAATGCGGTGGACGGTGAAAACTTTTTTCAGGTCAAGGAAAACCGCCGCCAGCTTGTCAAGCCGCTCAAGCGCCGGATCCCAGCGGTCACCGGTAACGGCAATACCTGAACTTTTGTTAAACACGGCAAAGTCCTCACCGTCCTGAATAAGAGAAAATGGGGGACGTTTTTTAGAAACGTCAGAAGTATCATCTATAGAAGTTCTCATCTCGTTAAGTAAAACTAAAGTGGTGCTTAAGCAAAAATGCTAGCGGTCAAAGCGCACAACAACAACATCGCCTGAGTGCATATCGATGTAAAGCTCAATCTCTGTCCAGCCGTCCATGAAGTACAGCTCCCAAGCCCATCTCCCGTAATCGCGTTCAATACCTGAATGCCTTCTAAATGTCGCGTGGGAAATACCGCGCACCTGCCGAAGATAAATGTAACCTATTTCTACGGCACTGGCGCGGGAGACAGGCGGGTTTCTGGGTCTGAAAATCCTAAACCAATGCGGCGGAGGTCCTGGAGTGATTCCCAGTTCGGTCAAATTTATGCCTTGCCTGTTCAGGTGCACTGCCGCCGGAGCGGCGGCGGCTAAAGCAGCTGGCGCCAGAGCAGCGTGATCACCAGGTATGCTTACAAGCCTGAGTATATCTCCGGTGGCGGCACTTACGAAAATCTCATACCGCATTCCGGCATTAATAATGACTATCTGATACCCTATGCCGAATGTAGGTTCGTTGATCAGCTCAAGGCTGCTCACCATTCCCCCGCCAACCACGGAAACGGCGTGTTCACTGGCTTCCGCCGCAGAAATCGCCTGCGCGTGGGCGGCAGCGGCGAAAACAACAACGGCAAAAAAACTCAAAAAAACTCTTCTCATAAAAAATGCCCCTTTAGTCAATCTGGAATTCCACAATCGCGCCGGTACTTACATCGATATAAAACTCATAGCTTACGCCTCTGGGCGCGTCAAATTCCACACTCCAAACCCATCTGCCGCGTTCCCAATCCATGTAAACATAATCAAAGCGGGCTTGAGTTACACCGATGGAAACAAGGTGATCACGGGCAATTTCTACAGCGCGTTGGGCAGAAATCGCCGGATTGGCGGGGCTACCCGACCTTCTTGGAGGTCTTGGAACCACGGTGCCGATAAAAATGCCGTCATGTTGGGCAGGGGCTACAGCGCCGGCAATTGCGCCTGCATGACCGGATGTCAGGCTTATAACGTCCCCTGTCACACTTATGGTAACATCATAACGGACAGCGTTGTTAATAATAACGATGCGGTAAACCTGCCCAACACCTGCTTGATTGACCAGCTCAAGGCTGCTCACCATTCCTCCGCCGACCATGGAAACGGCGCGTTCACCGGCTTGCGCCGCGGNAATGGTCTGGGCATAAACGCTTACGGCGAAGAAAAAGAAAACAAAAGTGCACATTAAAATTTTTCTTTTCACATGATTCTCCTGATGTGTCTCCCGATTTTGCAAATGACTATTGCAGTCTACACTTTTATTACGCATCTGTCAAGTGTTAAGTTTTCAAGCTTAAGCGGGTGTATTTCAAAACTGCGAAGCCTGCCGCTGGTGATATCCGGGAAAGAAAGTGAGTTAGCTCTAAGAGCAAGAAACCCGCTTCCAAACACGCGCCCTCCGTACAAGTTGTCGTTTAGTATTGGCAAACCCAGCCACGCAAGGTGGCATCGTATTTGGTGGCGAAAGCCGCGTGTAATCTCAAGATGAAGCGCACTAATACCGCTGTCTGTAAGGCGGCGGGAGCCGCAAAACTCCGTTACATACTGAACGCCATCGCTTATCGGGCGCACTGCCTTTCTGCCAGGGCCATATGCTTTAAAAGCGCTTTGCAAGGGAAAGGGCTTTTCAAACGACGGTAAACTCTGCGTTTCGACATCCTCCACCAGTTGATGCTGTTGTTTTGGGAAACCCGGGAGCGTAGTTTCGCTTTTCAAGACAAGAGCAGAGTAACCTTTTTTGATTTTGCCATTTTTCTGCTGGTCTAAAAAAAACTCCATTCCCGCACGGGTACGCGCAAATAGGAGAATACCGTTTGTGTCAAAATCAAGGCGGTGCAGCAATCCGCCTTCTCCGGTTTTCCTCCCGGGGATTTCTGCTGTTTCAGGAAATTGTTCAGCGCAAAAGTCAAAAAACGTGCGCAAGCTGCCTGCCCCCCTTTGAGGAGCCGAATGCATTTTTGGCGGCTTATACGCAAGGAAAAAATCATTTTCCGCCAGTAAGATTTCAGGCTTGTGCATATCATTTACTGTTAAGTCTATTTTTTGCATACCTCTAAAGCTCTGATAATTTTTTTGAAGCGGGGCGGAAGGTGAGTTTTGAACGTACTCATCTGCGTGGAATCGGGCAAAAAAAGAGAAAGGTTTTTTGCGTGGAGCATAAGGCTTGAGTTTTTAAAACGCGAAGGCGCTTGCCCGTAAAGCGGATCACCTACGATGGGATTACCAAGGTATTTAAGGTGCACTCTAATCTGGTGTGTCCTGCCGGTTTTGGGCATAAGGTGAAGAAGCGAAAAATCCCCCCATGAACGAAGCACCTTAAAGTGCGTGAGGCTTCGTCTTCCTTCGCTGTCTGAAACTGCAAAAATTTTGCGGTTGCGGCGGGAACGGACAATTTTTTTGTCGATGCTTCCAATGGTATCTTTCGGGCAGCCGAGCACGATGGCGGCGTAACTTTTGCGCACCTTTCTTGCCTTAAACTGCCGGCCAAGAAACGCCAGCGCTTCTTCATCCCACGCGGCTATCATTACACCGGAAGTGTCTTTGTCAAGGCGATGCACGATGCCAGGCCGCAAACCGGAAAAAGCCGGAACGCTTTCATCACCGGAACGCTGCCTCATCATATAAAACAGCGCGTTTGCCACGGTGCGTGTGCGGTTTCCCGCCCCCGGATGAACCACCATCCCTTGAGCCTTGTTAATCACAATCACGCGCGTATCTTCATAAACCACATCCAGCGGAATGTTTTCCGGTATTAAA
This sequence comes from Treponema sp., assembly GCA_009786615.1. The sequence continues at coordinate 3,312 of WQRS01000131.1, forward strand.
AATGGACTTTCCGCCTCGACCCAAAAAAGTTCCAGCTTGTCACCGCCTTTAAGCGGGCGCGAAATTTTTACAGGCTTCCCGTTTACACAGGCGCTTAAACTGCGGGATTTTATCTGCGAGCGGGAAAGGATTTTTAAGGTTTCCGCAACGTAGCGGTCAAGCCGCGCGGCGGAAGGGACAGATTCCTCAACAGTACAGGAAAATGACGGCATCAAAAATTGTCCGCTTCCGCTTCCATCTCCGCTTCAGGAATTATCCCTTCGTAATACTCNGTAAGCAAGGGTGTGCGGATAATTATAGGTGCAGGCGGGGCAAGCGCTTGTGCTTCGCGGGCGCGGCGGTTTCTTCTTGTGCGTTCGATGTTAAAGTCGATGAGGGAAATTAAAACCGAACCGGCCGCCGCTATTGCAATCACGCGCACGCGTTCAGCGTGATTCTGCTCAATCCCGCCGGCGGCTGTGAAAGGCCGGGGCGCAAAACGCATGTCCCAGTCGTTAGTGGCAAGGCGGTAAGTGTCATAGCCGAAATTGGCGAAAAGGTACATGAACGGAAAAGCACCGAAAGTAACTATGCTGGCGCGCCGTAAATCCCTGCTCCACTGCGGAAAATCTGTCATATCAAAATGGAGAGCAGTACCAAGCTCCGGATCAGTTCCGGCTTGCGCGTGAAGTCCTGAAAACGAAAAAATTAAAAGCAGGGAAAAAAGCGCTATTTTCTTCATGCCTGNTGTTCTCCAAAAAGGGCAGTNCCTATACGAATCATTGTCGAGCCTTCCTCAACGGCGATTTCAAAATCACCCGTCATGCCCATCGAAAGGCAATTCCAGTCTTCACCNGGGAANCGCTTGACAAGCTCCTCTTGAGCCTCACGGAGTTTCCTGAAAGCAGAACGAACCACGGCAGCATCATCGGTGAACGGNGCCATTGTCATAAGCCCGGCCGGTTTTAGCCCGGGAAACTCAAGCACTTTTTCAGCAGCCAAAAAAAGGCTGTCTTTGCAAGTAAAGCCTGATTTACTGTCCTCTCCCGTGAGATACTCAAGTAATACCATTAAAGGCTTTTCCCGCCCAATAGTCAAGCCGCCCAAACAGTCGATAAGCTCCAACCTGTCCAACGACTGAATGCAGTCAAAAAGGGCTGCCGCTGTTTTTGCCTTGTTACGCTGCAAAGAACCTACAAGGTGAAGCGCCGCCTCACCAAGCGCCGCTTCTCCAAGCGACGCCTGCCCGCCGGAAATGATTTCCCGAAACGCGCTAAACTTTGATTGCGCTTCCTGTACGCGGCTTTCACCGAAAAGACGCACGCCTGATTCCCACGCCTCTCGCACGACTTCCGGCGGCTGAAACTTTGTCACCGCCATAATTGCCACTTCTTCACTTTTCCGTCCTGAGCGGCGGCAGGCAGCATCAATCTTTTCCTGAATCCTCATCAGACGTTCCGCAATTTCATTGCCAATCAAAAACAACTTCCTCCAAAACTCCGGCCAAAGCGGCAAACTCCTCCACGTTCAGCGTTTCAGGACGGCGATCCCCGCTGATTCCTGTGCGGTGAAAAA
>WQRS01000132.1 GCA_009786615.1 Treponema sp.
CCATCGCTTGATAAGTTTTCCGCGGCGTTTTCCAGCTCTTCAGCCAAAGGCGGGTAAAGGCGTTTCAGGATTTCCATGTTGGCGGCAAAAAAGTCGCTTGGCATAAGCTGTTGTACTAAATTTTATGCCTTTTTGCTACAGGTTTTCCTTTCCGCTTAAACCTCGCTTAAAGACCTGCCAATAAGCGTTCAGCCTCTGTGCGGTCGGGGCTGTTTGGGTTCTGCCGTATCATCGTCTGGAAGGTTTGCCGCGCNTGATCGGTGTTTCCAAGGCTCACGTAAACTTTGCCCAGCTCAAACAGCGCCTCAGCGTTTGCAGGCTGTGTCCTAAGCGCATCATGGTAAGCATCCCTTGCTTGCGCAAGCTCACCTGCCGCCGCCAAAGCGCGGGCGAGGTTCAATTGCACAGTCGTATTGTTCGGCTGAACCATAAGCGCCCGCCGGTAATGCTCCACGCTCAAAGCCCAGTTTTCAAGCCTTGCATGTGCCGCCCCAAGATTATTATTGACTTCAAAAGAGGCGGGGGCAATTTGGAAAGCCTGGCTTAGAATGGAGAGCGCTTCATTTAAGAGACCGTTTTCAATAAAAAGGCTTCCCAGATTCGCGCGCGGTTCTATATAACGCGGATCAAGGCGCATTGCATCGGAATATGCACGAACAGCACCCTCGAAGTTGTCAAGCGCTTCGTAAACAACGCCTAAGTTAAACACCCACACAGCGTTGCCGGGATTGGCTTCCACAGCGCGGCGCGCGTGGGTTAGCGCTTCGGTTTCTCTGTTGAGGGCAAGGGAAACCACAGACATATTGAAGTTGGTAAGCCCATCGTTGGGGGCGGCCAAAAGCGCGCGGGCAAAAGACGAATGTGCGCCGATGAAATTCCCCGTGGCGCTTTGGGCGGCACCAAGTTCGCGCAAAGCGGCGATGTCGTTGGGATTGTGCTGGACAGCGAGGTTAAANGCGGCAACAGCGCCTGAAAANTTGTTTTGGGCGTGAAGTATGCGCCCGATTTCGCGGTGCGCAAGTGCGTAATCCGCCCGCAAGTCAACGGCTCTGCGGAACGCGGTTAGCGCNTCGTTGTTTTGGTTGAGTATGCGCAGCGTTCCGCCGAGGTTGTACCACGCGACTTCATGGTTGGGATTGATTCTGACAGAGTTTTCAAAAGAACGCCTGGCGTCGGCAAAACGCTGGGCGCTGAAATACACCCTGCCCAGATCAAACGCGATCATGAAGTTATTCGGATCAAGCCTGATAGCTTCACCCATGTGCGCGATGGCATCGTTCCACTGCCTTTGATCGCGGGCAATTTTCCCCAACGTAAAATGCGGAAGCGCCTGTGTGTTGTCAAGCGCTATTGCTTCCCGCGCGTGGTTTGCGGCTCTGGCAGCGGCTTCCCTGCCGCCGGGAGTGTCTTGATCGGAAGCGCTGTACCACGCTTCGGCAATCTCTGAAAGAACTTGCGCGGCAAAGCGGTTTTCGCCGGGCGGGAAGCGGTCGCGGGCTTGAGCGAATGCGGCTTCTGCCGCGGCTGTATCCCCGCGTTCAAGGGCGGCTCTGCCCTGGTTTAGGAAACTGAGCGAAGCATCCATCTGCTGCTGCATTTCCTGGGAAAGGCGCGCCATTTCTTCTTCCTGCGCCCTTCTGCGCGCTAGTTCGGCTTCTTCGGCAGCGCGGCGTTCAGCGGCCTGTTGTGCGGCGGCCGCGGCTGAAGCTTCCTGATGCGCGAGTTGCTGCGCGTGGGAAAGGCGGCGCTGTTCTTCAAGCTGTGCTTGCGCCGCAAGCATGGCGACAATTTCCGCGTGAGTTGCGCCATCGGGTATTTCATCCCTTTCAAGGGCAAGGCGCGCGTTTTCCAAAGCGCTTTCTTTTAACGCCCTCGCGGCTTGGTCAGTGAAGTCTTCGATAAGCAGGCGATCAAGTAGATCNAGCGCCCGCTGAAACTCGCCCCGTTCGATGTATTCGCGTGCAAGGGCAAGGGTGTTTTGTCTGATTCGTTCACGTTCAGCCAAAATGCCTGCGGCGTGTGCTTCGGCAAGCGCCGCCGCGCGACCGGCACCACCTAAGCCGGCCCTGGTAAGAAGAAAAACTCCCCCTCCGGCAAGGCTTAATAAAACGGCTGCGGCTATTATAATCAGTTTTTTCCTGTCCATACTCTTAAATTCTCCTTTACGTGTTCAACATCACCATATAACCGGCTTTACTCAAGCTCAAAAACACCTTCAAAATCCTGCACATTTTCCATGCCGAACGAAAGCCCCTGCGTTCCATCGACTACTGAATGAATGGCTCCGGCAACCTCTTGCAACAAAAGCCTGCGCCGTTCAGCTTCCTCCCTCGCTATCTGTTCCGCGATAATTCGCCGCTGTTCTTCTGCTGCCGCCTGTTCCCGCGCGATACGCTCGGCGGTGATGCGGCGTTGTTCCTCAGCGACAAACTCTTCCTGTATAAAGGCAATCAAGTTTGTAATCTGAGCACGCTGGGGCGAAGCCGGAGAAAGAGCCAAATAGCGCTGGTAATCGTTTACAGCTTCGGCAAGATCGCCTGAACGTATAAATGTGTTTGCCCGGTTTAAGTGAGCCTGGGCGAAAGCCGGGTTTGCTGAAAGCGCCTGGGTATAATAGCGGCGAGCGGTGACAAGATCGCCTGACATAAAATGGGCGTTGCCGAGATTAAAAGCGATTTGTGCTGTTTGTGCGCCGCCGCGTGGGAGAATCTGCTGATAAGTGGCAATTGCATCTTCAATCCTGTCCATTTGCAAATAGACAATTCCCAGATAAAGAAACGCCAAAACGTGGGCGGGGTCTTCGGAAACCGCCGCTTGCAGGTAGCTAAGAGCTTCATGCGGTCTGTTTTGCATAAACAGCTCTTCCGCGCGCAAAGGATGTTTGGGCGGTAAGGCCGGGAATCCCCGCTGCAAGGGAAAAAAACATTAAAAAAGCGGAAAGTTTTAGCCTCATATTACTCCCTCCTGTCTGGTGTTTACTATCATAATGTACTATAGTATTATCGGCTTTTTACCGATCATCTATAAGTATACCTTAACAAACACAAGGAAAACAATGTCTTTACAGCTTTTTATGATCATATTCGTAACCGCAGGAATAGCCTTCCTTGCTTACTATATGATCCGGCACTCGCGTGCTCACGGGCGGATAACAAAGGATTACCGCAACCGCGCCAAAATTCTCCAAGCGATAAAGACTGCGAAAGCGGCTGTGGAACGCGACCCAAAAGATGCCGTTGCCCATTTTTATCTTGGGCGCGCCTTTCTTGCCGACAAGCGCGATGAACAGGCTCTGCGTGAATATAAAAGCGCAAGCCGGCTTGGGGTTACAGGGACTGAAATCCCTGAAACGGAGTTCCGCGAAACCATTGCCGATCTTTACGCGCGCTTTAATGAGCCTAATGAGGCGCTTAAAGAATATATTCTTTTGATTAAAAGGCATCCTGAAAATCCTGAATATTACTTTTTGGCAGGCAAGCTTTTTTCCACCCGCAATCGTCCTGACCTTTGCGAGCAATATTTGCGTAAGGCGGTTTCACTTAACCCCAAAGAAGACGCTTCCGCTTTGAACTTGGGATGCGTTATTTTCTTTCAAAAAAAATGAAAGAAGCGGCGAATGAGTTTGAGAATGTGCTTAAAATTAACCCAACTCATGGCGAAGCGCTTTTTTATATGGGGAAAATTTCAAAAAACCTCAAAGATTACACCGGTGCAATTGAGTACCTTGAAAAAGCCGCCAATGATTGGGATAACAAACTTCGCGCTTTGGTGGAAATCGGGACGAGTTATATGTCGCTGAAAATGTTTGACAAAGCTATTGCCGAACTTGAGCGGGCTGTCAACGTTATCACAGAGGAAAATGACAATGAAAGTTTGCACGCGCGCTATTTTCTTGCAATGTGTTATGAGCTGGAAAAGGGGTTTCCCAAGGCGGTTGCCCAGTGGGAAATAATTTATGAGCGCAAAAAGAATTTTAAAGATGTTGGCGAAAAGCTTACACAATACATAGAGTATAAAAATGCATAGCTCTTTTTTTTCAGGAACGCCCTGGCAGCGTTTTAAGGAATTTATCCATGCCGATGCCAATCGTTTTATTATTTTGCAAAGCCTTTTAAACGAAATGGGGCTGCCGCACAATGTGCTTGAAATAGCCGGAAACCGCCATTTTATGATAACACCTTCCGCTTTGCTTTCTGACGCGAAAGTTCTACGCAAAAACGCGGTTATGCTTGTGGCGCATTACGACAGAGCCGAAGGAAGCCCGGGCGCAAACGACAACAGTGCGGGAGTTTTTCTGCTTTTGGAAACCGCGGCAAAGCTTAAAAAAAGCAGTGAAAAAAACTGGGCGGTAATTTTTACGGATAAAGAAGAGCTTAAAACAGGGGAAAGCATTGAAGCGCAGGGAGCGTATACGCTTGCGCTGGGCTTGAAGCGCTTGAAGATGGAAAAGGCACAAGTTTTTTGTTTTGATGCCTGCGGTGTCGGCGACACACTTATTATTTCAACCACGGCGAACTACCTTTTGAAAAAAGAAGTAAAAGGAGAAAAAGCGCGGCTTAGTGCGCTTGCGGTGCGTACGCTTGAAGCACGCACTCTTGAACTGCGCGACCGCGCGCTTGAAACGGCGCGAAACCTTGGCTTAAGAAAAGCGCTTTTGGCTCCGACTCCCTTTTCCGATGACGCGGGCTTTTTGCGCGCAGGCTTTCCGGCTCAAACTATAACAATGCTCCCTTCATCCGAATGCATTGAGCTTGTTTCCGCCCTGCGCAAAGATTCAGACCTCGCAGGCACTCTTATCAACGCCGAACTGCGCCAAAATAGCAGCTGTAAGGCAATCCCGCAAACATGGCTTAGCCTTAACAG
>WQRS01000133.1 GCA_009786615.1 Treponema sp.
ACGTGGGTGCGCCGCGCCCGCGTTTTGGCGAGGGCAAACCTCGCCCTTGCAAACCTCGAAGCCGCTACGCTCATCGCGCTGGGGCAGCTTAACGAGGCTCAAGTCATAATCAACGAGGTTTTACAGCAACAGCCGCACAACCGCGAGGCGCTTTTTGTTGCCGCCGAGCTTGACATTGCGCGCGGCAGGGCAGGGGATGCCGTAAGGCGTTACCGCGAAGGCGCGCTCCGTTTCCCGGATGACCGAAGGCTTTTGGTGTCTTTGGCGCTCGTGCTTGGCTCTCTTGGCGATCACAACGCCGCCCGCCTGTACATAGACAGCGCCCTAAGACAGCATCCGGGGGATTTCAGGGTTTACTTTTACGCCGCATATCTGGCTTCCCATTCCGGGCGCATAAATCAAGGCATCTGGTACGCCGAAAACGCCCTGCATTTTAATCCGGGTTTTCATCCTGCGCGTTCTCTTTTGTCAACGTTGATGTTTAGGTCAGGCAGATACGAAGAGGCCGCAGCGCTTGCTGACCAATTAATAGCCGCCCATCAGGGAGATTCCCGCGCATGGTATTTAAAGGGAATGGCATTTGTCAGGATGGGNAGGTTCGCCGAAGCGAAAAGTTTGCTTGCAACCGCCTCGAACATGGATCCGCAGAATGAGTTTATACGGGCGGCGCTGGAAGATCTTTTGATAACCGGAACCCCGCTTGAAGACCCGCTGCGTGCGCAATGGGCGGCGTGGCATTTTGCCCGCGCGCGTGATTTCCGCGCCCAAAATCTCATGCAGCAGGCGCTGTTTCAGTACCGCCGCGGTTTGCGGCTTAACCCATTTGCAAGTGAGCGCCGCAGATATGCGGAACTTCTGCGCTTACAGGGCTTTCCCGCACGCTTTTTGGAGGAACTGCGCTTCATGCAGGATTTGGGGCTGGCGGATACCGCTATCAACGACGCGGTTGCGTCCTTTAACGTGCTTTTAATGACTGCGGCGCACCGGCGCTGGGACGTAGACCCTATTCTCGTTTCCCAGCCGCACTGGAATCTCGCCGTGTTTTCGCTTACATCGCAAACGTCCTTTTACCATGTTGACGCCGGTGCCGCTGCCGCCTCGTTTATCAACGACATATTTGTGCACGAACGCAACATACGCCCGATGAACCTTGAAATTCGCCAGCCTTCTTTTGCCGATGCGTTCCGCACAGCGCGCGAAGCCGGAGCCGACTATTTCCTTTTGGTTTCCGTCTCTGAAAACGAGCGCGACATCACGATCACGGGTGAGCTTTTTGTAAGCCGCACCGGCGCTCAGGCTGCCTCGTTTAACATGTTCCGCACCGGCCCCAGCCGTCTGCGTGACGCAAGCCGCGGCATCGTAAACCAGGTGTCTTCGGCAATGCCTTTCCGCGCGGAACTTGTCAGCCGCAGACACAATCAGGGGCTTATCAACAAAGGCCGTGCGGANGGNGTGCAGGTGGGCGATGAGTTTGACATCGTNCAGCGGGGNNGGACTGACCTTTTGAATCAAGGCATAGGGCTTGTGTATACCGCNGATGATGTGGTGGGAAGGCTCATCATNGAAACTGTGGATGACGAAATCGCCGTCGGAAGGCTTGTCAGAAACGGCTTTTTTGACCGCATCACTGTTGGAGATGATGTTTTTCTTTCGCCCGGTCCAAACGCACTAGCTCAAACCCAGGGCGGAATACCTCCCCTTCACATTGATTGGCAGCTGCGGGCAATGCTTAGGGCGCTTCGCTGACCATCTACTGGATTGAAAGAGGAGCGTGAAAAAACGAAAATATCTCAAAAAGGCTATTGACAAAACGGCTTTTTTACGGCAGAGTACGCAGAATATTATCGAAAATGAAGGCAAGGAAGGTATGGCAAAAACTCAAGCGGTTGCGGAACAAGATTTTGTGACCAAAATGGAAAAAAAGTTAACAGAACACAGAAGAGAAATTTTTATAAATTTGTCGGTAAGTAACGAAGAGTTCAAAGGAATCATGGAAGCTGTTGATTCCAAGGANGTTGCCGATGTTGCCTCTGACGACATGGATCGCAAAATGATAGAGGCTTTAGGTTCGCAGGAGCTAAAGCGGCTGCGCATGATAGATGCGGCTTTGGCAAAAATCCAGCAGGGGAAGTACGGACANTGCACAAGATGCAGCAAAAAAATCCCGCAGGCGCGTCTTGAAGCGCTCCCTTTTGCNATAATGTGCGTGGATTGCAAAACCGTGGACGAAAGGCGAAACCGGTAAGGCTTCCCGTAAAATTTACAATAGCTCTGTTCGCCCGTTCGCCTTGATCTCCTGAACAATTTCCCTCACCGCTTGCGTTTCGCCCTTTTTCGAAATCAGCACCGCCGGAGGGCTTCCGTCTTTGCCTGACCTGACCACGATGATGAGGTCTTTTACGCCGCAAAGGGCTACAGGAATGTCAGAGTTTATAAAACAGCTTTCTTTGGAGGCTTCATCTCCGTATATTTCGCCAGAGTTAAGTTTTGAAAGCTTTGAGTATTCATCCCAGCTTCCAACNTCAATCCATGAAAAATCCGCCTTGACCATNACCGTTTTCTGGCATTTTTCGGCAATTGCGTAATCAAAGGATATTGCCTTGGTTTCGCTGTACGCTTTTTCAAGGTTTTCCCAGTTTTCAAGCACTTTTAAACCTTCTTTAAGCGAATACGAATGCTTTTCAGGCGGGCGCAAAACGCCAAACGGCGAAGTCACTTCATGCGCGTTTTTTTCAAACTCGTTAAGCATGAAGGTTTTCGCAAAAGCGAACATTCCAGAGTTCCAGTAAAAGTTCCCTGCCTGAACAAATTGNNCGGCTGTTTTTGCNTCAGGCTTTTCGCGGAAAGCGGCGACACTGAAAACTTCCGGCGCTTTAGTCTGCGCTTTTGGTGACTCGATTGCTTCGATGTAACCGTAGCCGGTTTCAGGGCGCTCAGGCGGAATGCCGAAAACAACAAGATTNCCCGCCTTCGCAAACTCCGCCGCTGCAATAGATGAATCCTCAAAAACTTCCTGCGGTTTTATGATGTGGTCGCTTGTAAGCACAAGTATGGTTCGCTCGCTGTTTTTGGTTATTAAGTCGATGTAAAACAAGGCGCACGCAATGGCGGGAGCTGTGTTTTTCGCCAGAGGTTCGGCAATTAATACAACTTTGGCTCTATCTTCCTTGCTTAAACGCGCGCACGCTTTTGTTATGGCATCAGTATGTTTGGTGCCTGAAACAACAACGATGTTGGCATCGGGTGAGTTTTTGGTAAGCGAAAGAGCGCGGTTTAAGGAAGCGTCAAAAAAGCTCATCCCCTTTTCCGGTGAGCCGCCGGAACCGGCAGCGCTTGCCGCTTGCGCCGGAAGAGGCAGAAATTGCTTTGGGTGAACCGAGGTGCTTGCAGGCCACAGGCGGGTTCCGAAGCCTCCGGCCATTATAATACAGTCGTTGAACATAAAAGCATTATCACCGCGCTTTGCAAAAAATACAAGCAATTTGTACAAAGACGTTGCCCAGAGAAGAAATTTTTTGTATACTGTTATTATGAAACTGTTAACGCTCGGAAACGATCTGCTTAGGCAAAAAGCCCAGGCGGTAAAAATAATCGGTCCTGAATATATAAAAATTGCCAATGATATGATTGAAAGGCTCCACGAAGAACGCGGTATTGGTCTTGCCGGTCCGCAAATCGGGCTTATGGAACGGATTTTTGTGGTTCACCTTGAAGATGAGGAGCCTAAAGTTTTTATAAACCCGTCAATTATTGAAACATCGCTTGAAACAGATAAATATGAGGAAGGCTGCCTTTCCATTCCGGGCGTTTATCATAAAGTAATTAGACCTGTTGAGGTAAAAGTTCAGGCATGGAATGAAAAGGGGCGGCCGTTCACCATTTTGGCAACCGATCTTTTTGCGCGGGTCATTCTTCACGAGTATGATCATCTTGAGGGAGTGTTGTTTATCGACCGGATACCTGAAAAAAAACGGGAGAAAGTTCTTGCCAAGTACGAAAAAGACTCACTCGGTCGCGAAAACGCTTTAGCCGTTTAAAAGGCATTTTTTGTGCGAATTATCTTTGCGGCCTGCCCGGAAATCGCCGTTCCTTCCTTGAACGCGCTGTCAGAGATGGAGCTTTCCGGAAGCGGAATTGTTCTTGCAGGCATTCTTACCAATCCTGATCGCAGGCGCAATCACAAACACGATGAAGTGACAGACGTTTCTGCCGCTGCCAAGGAGCTTGATGCGGTGCGGGCGGAAAAGGGTTTGCCGCCGATCCGCCAATTAAAGCCTGAAAAGCTCAACTCTCAAGCGCGTGAAGAAGTGGCTTCACTTGCCCCTGATCTGCTCATTTCTTTTGCCTACGGGCACATTTTCGGTCCCCGCTTTTTGTCGCTTTTCCCGCGCGGCGGCATTAACATTCACCCAAGCTTGCTGCCCAAGTTCCGGGGCGCAACGCCAATTCCCGCCGCGATAAAAGCCTGCGAAAAAGAAACCGGCATTTGTATACAAAAAATCGATTTGGAAATGGATTGTGGGGACATACTAAGGCAAGAGAAATTTCTGCTTGACGGAACTGAAACGACTCAAACGCTTGTGGAAAAATCAGGCGTTATAGCGGCTTTTATGTTAAAAGAACTGCTCAAAGATTTTGACAGCGTTATTGCCGCCGCAAAAGCCCAAGAAGGAAACGCCACTTATTGCGGTCAGTTAAAAAAAGAGGATGGCATTATCGACTGGAATAAAACCGCGGCGGAACTGGACGCGCAAATACGCGCGTATACACCGTGGCCGCTTTCTTTCACAAGCCTCAAGCAGCAGCCGCTTTTTTTGCTTGAAGCCAAAGTTTCC
>WQRS01000134.1 GCA_009786615.1 Treponema sp.
GGTATATACTAAAACACAGGAGACATAGAATGCAGACCGCCCGATTATTTCTAAACGGCAGAAGCCAGGCTGTGAGACTCCCCAAGGAATATCAATTCAACGGGGAAAATGTATACATAAAAAAAGTTGGAGAAGCTGTAATTTTATTTCCGGTTGATAAGGAATGGGAAGTGTTCTTGCATGGATTAAATGGTTTTTCCGATGACTTTATGTCCGACGGAAGATTCCAGGGGCTCGATCAGAACAGAGAAGAATTATAATGTTTTTGCTTGATACCAATATGTGCATNTTCGTAATAAAAAAGAAATATGAGAACGNAATGGAACAATTAAAGAAAAACAGAAAAAAAGGGTTGTATGTTTCAAGTATAACGCTGGCTGAACTGGAATTTGGAATTGAGAATGCTAATCCCGGCTANAAATCAAGAAACCGGATAGCGTTGATGGAATTTTTATCGATATTTGAAATNAAAAGTTTTGACGAAAATGCTTCNAAAGAATATGGGATTCTAAAGAAAGATTTGAAGGACAGAAATTGTTTGATAGGGTCTTTGGATATGTTAATAGGAGCGCATGCGAAATCATTGGGGATGACATTGGTAACAAATAATATACGTGAATTTGAAAGAATCCGCGATCTAAAGATGGAAGACTGGACAAAGTGAAGTNCCGCNTTTAACAAAGCGGACCGCTCTCAACAGTATTTGCCGACAGATTGAATAATGTAGGCTTTTGTTGATATTATGTGCGGGTAATGAATAAACTCATCATTAGGGGAGCCAGAGAACATAATTTAAAAAATATAGACCTTGAACTACCGCGCGATAAGCTCATTGTCATATCTGGGCTTTCAGGGTCGGGAAAGAGTTCACTAGCCTTTGACACCATCTTCGCCGAGGGTCAGCGGCGTTACGTGGAAAGNCTTTCGGCNTATGCNCGCCAGTTTCTCGGCCGCATGGATAAGCCTGATCTTGACTACATCGAAGGGCTTTCCCCGGCCATCTCAATAGAGCAAAAAACCACGCACCGCAACCCGCGTTCGATTGTGGGAACGGTGACTGAAATATACGATTATTACCGCCTGCTTTTTGCCCGCATCGGCATTCCGCATTGCCCGTCATGCGGCAAGGAAATCCGCGAACAGCACATCGACCTCATCATCGACACGATTTTGCAGATGAAGGAAGGCAGCCGTATTCAGCTTTTGGCGCCTGTCATTCGCGGGAAAAAGGGCGAGCACCAAAAAGTTATAGAGGACGCGAAAAAGGCGGGTTTTGCGCGGGCGCGGATAGACGGGGTTCCTGTAAGCCTTGATGAGAAAATCAGCCTTGACAAGCAGAAAAAACACACGATAGAGATTGTCGTTGACCGCCTTGTTATCGCCGAGGGCATACGCCAGCGTTTGGCGGAATCTGCCGAGGCCGCATTGCAGGCGGCAGACGGAATCATGCTTGTCCTTGCGCAAGAGGTTCAAGCGGATGGAGCGGGCGCGGCGGAAAACACGCCAAACGCGGCGGAAAACGCGGCTANGTCCGGCACAGCGCCCGCGACTACNGAGCATTTTTTCAGCCAGAAAAGCGCCTGCTCTGACTGCGGTATCAGCGTTCCTGAACTTCAGCCGCGGCTTTTTTCGTTTAACAATCCGTCCGGCGCCTGCAATGCCTGCACGGGGCTTGGGCTTAAAATGGAGTTTGATCCCAGCCTAATCATGCCTGACCCTTCGCTTTCGTACAACGAAGGCGGGCTTTTGCCGTACAATCCCGAATCGGCGTGGTATCGCAGCCGCTTTGAAAGCCTTGCCAAACATTTCAAGTTTTCCCTTGATACGCCGCTTGCCAACATCTCAAAAAAGGCGCTTGACGCGATATTTTACGGAAGCGATGCCGTTCTTGAAGTCCATTACATAAATCGTGAAGGCACAAACTACCACGATTACAACACCCGCTTTCCGGGTGTTCTTGAAGACCTAAGGCGGCGCTACTTTGAGACTCACTCAACCGGGATCAAAGACTGGCTTGAAAAGTTTATGAGCCAAAAGCCCTGTGAGCAGTGCGGCGGCAAGCGGCTTAAACCTGAAGTGCTTGCGGTGACTGTGGGCGGACGCAATATCTGGGAACTCACCGCGCTTTCTGTCACCGAGTCGATTAAGTTTTTCGACAGCGTGAAGTTCAACAAAACCGAAAGCACCATCGCGCACCAGATTCTCAAAGAGATAAAGGCGCGGCTGGGCTTTATGCAGAATGTCGGGCTTGACTACCTCACGCTTGAACGCAAAGCGGCAACTCTTTCAGGCGGTGAAGCCCAGCGCATACGGCTTGCCACGCAAATCGGATCAAGCCTTGTCGGTGTTCTGTACATTCTCGATGAGCCGTCCATCGGGCTTCACCAGCGTGACAACCAGCGCCTTATCGAGACGCTCATTCACCTGCGCAACATCGGCAATACGCTCATCGTGGTGGAGCATGACGAGCAGACACTGCGCACCGCCGATTACATCGTTGACTTGGGGCCCGGGGCGGGAGTGCACGGCGGGCGTGTGGTGGCGCAGGGAACGCCTGCGGAAATTATGAAATCGAAAGAAAGCCTTACCGGGCGTTATCTTTCAGGCACTCTTCGCATGGAAACGCCACAGCAACGGCGGGGCGGCAACGGTTTTAGCCTGCGTCTTTGCGGTGCTGCTGAACACAATCTAAAAAACATCGATGTGGAACTGCCGCTTGGCAAGTTCACCTGCATCACAGGCGTTTCAGGTTCAGGCAAATCAACATTGCTCACTGATGTATTGCACCCGGCACTCGCCAACAAGGTAAACGGCACAAGCCACCGCGAAGGGCAATGCCGTTCGCTTGAAGGAGCGGAGCACATCGACAAGGTGATAGACATCGACCAAAGCCCTATTGGACGCACACCCCGCTCAAACCCCATAACCTACGTTGGCGGTTTCACTGCCATACGGGAACTTTTTTCTGGGCTTCCCGATGCAAAAGTGCGGGGTTACAAACCGGGGCGTTTTTCGTTTAACGTGCGCGGCGGCAGGTGCGAAAACTGCGAGGGAGACGGTGAAATAAAAATCGAGATGAACTTTCTCCCCGACGTTTACATCACTTGCGATGTGTGCCGCGGCAAACGCTTTAATCGTGAAACGCTTGACATACGCTACAAGGGCAAAACCATTGCCGATGTGCTTAACATGACAATCGAAGAAGCCGCCGTGTTTTTTTCACCCATTCCCCAAATTGCCCGCAAAATGGACACTTTGCTTTCGGTGGGTTTGGGTTACGTCAAGCTCGGTCAGTCGGCGCTGACGCTTTCCGGCGGGGAAGCCCAGCGGGTAAAACTTGCGCTGGAACTTTCCAAGCGTTCAACAGGCAAAACGTTTTACATCCTTGATGAGCCGACTACGGGATTGCACTTCGCGGATGTGAAGCAGTTGATGGAAGTAATACAGCGGCTTGTGGATCAGGGCAATACGGTGGTTATGATAGAGCATAATCTGGATGTCCTGCTTCAGGCGGATCATTTAATCGATTTGGGGCCTGAAGGAGGGGAACGCGGCGGACAGGTGATTGTCACAGGAACGCCTGAGGAAGTTGCAGAGTGGGAACCGTCCTACACAGGGCATTATATCAAGGAGCTTTTAAACAAGCGGCGGAAAAAAGCTAACAGGCAAAAGGCGGCACAATGAAAGGCTGTAATTTTGCGGCTTTAATGCCAAATCCGGCGGCAGGTATCTTTGCGCTGTGTTTTTTTCTGATTGCGGCTTTTGTTGCACCCGCGCAGGAAGCAGAAATATATGATGAATTGGCTGCCGCCGAAAACGACAACGGCGAGCTTTATAACGGCGATGCGGACATTGCCGCCTACCAGCCGCCGCCCCCGCCGGCGGAAGAACCGCACCCGGAAGCTGACTTTCTGGAACTGGAAATAAGAACCTCTTCACTTATGGAGCTTGCCGCGTGGGCGAGGGAACTTGGCTTGAGCGACGGCGGCACAAGGTCAGACCTTGCCGCGCGGCTTCGCGCGTTTTTCAGGCTGCCCGCTCCCATGGGACAGGACTTTGTTGAGCAGCGGGTCATCACCATAGAATCCGCCAACATCACCGAATACTTCACCCTTGCCGCGGTAGACGAAGATTACGCCCGTTTCAGGGGGGACGTAATTATCAGTCTGCGGGATGGTTATTCTGTCCACCGGATTAGGGCGGGGGAGATACTTTTTAACCGCACGAGGAACGTATTGTCCGCATCCGGCGGGGTGGAATACACAAGGGAGGAAGGAACCACTACAGAGATCTTTCGCGGCGAATCGATTACGGTGAACCTTGACAACTGGTCAAGCATATTTATAGACGGCGTGACGGAGCGCATGATGGAAGGCAGTCCATCCGCTTACCGCTTTGAAGGAACGATTATTTCGCGGGATGCTGAAGGCGCTACGCTTTTAAGAAACGCTACCATTACAAACCCCGCCACCGATGAGACGTTCTGGTCGATTTCCGCATCGCGCCTTTGGCTTTTGCCGGGAAATGACTTTGCCATAGCAAACGCGGTTCTCCGTGTTGGCAATATTCCGCTCTTTTACCTGCCGTTTTTTTTCTTCCCCGCTGATCAGGTCGTTTTCCGTCCGGTGCTCGGTTTTCGCTCAAGGGAAGGAACATTTTTACAAACAACGACATACGTTTTGGGCAGACCGCGAACCGAAGTGCTCACCGACAGCTCCATCTCCATGATTTTCGGCGGGGCAGGTGAAGACATGGAAACAGAGCGGCACGGCATTTTTCTGCGAACAACCGGAGAAAGAAGGCAAGACCCCAGCGAC
>WQRS01000135.1 GCA_009786615.1 Treponema sp.
AAAGCATGCCCAAAGCGGCTTTCCTGTTGTCCGCCAGTTTCAGGCTTGCCTCCAGAGCGTTTTCAAGGAGGTTGCCGATTACTATGCACAGGTCATAATCGGAGACCGGCAGTTTTTCCGGCAGGGCGGTCTTGAACGTGTAATTAACCTGCGCTTTTTCATAACGCCCCGCGTACCAAACCAGCAGGGCGTTTATCACCTGGTTGTCGCAAAAGTGCACCAGCTCTTGCTGCATTGCTTCGGCCTGCTGGCCTTTGAGGTACTCGACCGCTTTGGCGGTTTCGCCTTTCTGAATAAAATCCAGCAGCACATTCTGGTGGTATTTGAAGTCATGGCGCATGATGCGGAGCTTCTCAAACAGCTCGTTCATTTTCTGGTAATGCCCTTCCCCGGAGGCAATTATTTCCCTGGCGTAATCGGCTTCGAACTGCTTCCGTGCCCTGTCATGCGCGTTGATGATTGCATAATACAAAATACGAAATATCCCGAAAATACAAAAATTTTGTCATGGTCTTTGTTGTAATGGGAATGCCGGATTTATCGCTTGTTTTTTCCAGGTTTATTATTTCATCGAGAATGTGCGCCACTTTATGCGGATCAGGCGGTTTCAAAAGATACGAAAATGCCTTAACCTCAAAAGACTCGGAAGCGAATTCATTGGACGTAGTCAAAAAAACAATTTCACGCGCTTTAGTTCCCTCGGCAGTTTCCATTTTCCTGATATGCCTGGCAAGTTCTATGCCGGTCATTTCAGGCATAATGATATCAAGGAAACACAGGTCCGCTTTCGCGCCTGTTTTAATATGGGAAAGCGCGTCAGCGCCGCTGTCAAAATAACAACAGTCCGCCTCAATGCCGGAAGACTCAATGGCTTGCAGGAGCTTAAGGCCGTCATCGTGCATGTCATCGCATATTAGGATGTTCATCATGATTGCTACATTATTTCCAGTATTGTACTATATTACCATACTTTATGGGAATTGCCCGCATTTGACCGGTTTTCTGCCTGCCTTTTTGCACAATTTCAAACGCATTTCACACAATTTGGCTAAAAAAGTCTTGTGAAACCATGGTTTTCATATCAAAATACTTGTTACAAGATGCTTAGTTGGAGGGAGAAATGGACAAACACGGATTTTACGCAAACAAGGGGAGAGACATTCTGCAAAATACACAGTCCCTGACGGAACATCCGGCCGGAAATACCCCGGAACAGGCGGCCATTCCTGTCGATTTTATGGCGGTTTTTGCCGAATTTGCGGCAGCGATAGGGGAAATGGATACCACCATCCAGTCTATCCGAAACACCATCTCCAGGAACAACAAGCAGATAAAAATGCTGTCACCGTCTTCCATTCACAAAACTGCTGAAAAACCCGAGCCGCTTCATGAAGACAGCACTGTGCTGAAGGCCAATGCGCTGCCCAGGCGAAACATCTGCCGCTGAACGCTGCAAGAAGGTGTACACGGGGGCCGACGGGCGGCAGTTGTGTTAGATTATGTTTGCAAATAAATAACGCCCGACTTATCAAAAAAATTCATTTCACAAGATACCTTCTTTTGTGTATGCTTAACCTACAAAAATCAACAGACTGATACTACAGAAGGATAACGACATGGATACAAGAAAACTTAACAAGTTCACCTCATGCGGCGGATGCATCGCCAAACTGCCCCAGGGCATGCTGAAAGACGCTGTTGCAAACATACCCCGCTTTACCGACGCCAATCTGCTCGTGGGATTTGATACATCGGATGACGGTGCGGTGTATAAGCTGTCGGACGAACTCGCCATAATTTGCACCTTGGATTTTTTCCCGCCAATGGTAAATGACCCGTACCTGTTCGGAAAAATCGCGGCAGCCAACGCGCTGAGCGACATTTACGCGATGGGCGGCGAAGTGAAAACCGCGCTGAATATCGTGTGCTTCCCGGAAGAAGAAGACCCCGCCATCCTTGGCGAGATTCTGCGCGGCGGCGCTGAAAAAGTGATGGAAGCAGGCGGCGTATTGTGCGGCGGCCATTCAATCGGCGACAAGGAACCGAAGTACGGCCTTTCGGTGACAGGCATTGTGCATCCCGATAAAATCATGCGGAACAACGCCTGCGAAATCGGTGACCGCATTATTTTGACAAAGCCGCTGGGCGTTGGAATGGTCACAAGCTCCTACAAAGCGGGCGCGGCATCGGAAGAAAGTTTCCAGCTGGCGATAAACAGTATGCAGACTCTGAATAAATACGCGTTCGAAACCGCCAGGCGCTACCGCATCCACAGCTGCACCGATGTTACCGGCTTTGGCTTTTTGGGACATCTGAACGAAATGGTAACGCCGGACTATTCGATTCATGTGAAAGCCGCTGACGTGCTGTATATTCCGGAAGCTGAAAAATTGGCAGAAGAATATTTGATAACCGGCGGCGGTATTAAAAACAGAAAATTCCTGCACGATAAAGTCAGTCTGCGCGGGCTTTCAATGCCCATGGAAGAAATCCTGTTTGACCCCCAGACTTCCGGCGGCTTGTTGATAAGCGTGCATAAAGATGACGCTGACGCGTTGATTGCAGATTTGCAAAAACTGGAACAGCCGTGCTGTATGGTTGGCAAAGTAACGGCGCGGGAAGAAAGCAATATTATTGTGACGGCTTAGAGCGCAGGCGGCTTACGGGGTACACGCGGAATTCAGCAGCCTGCCCCCTGTGGTGTTCTCCTCTCCGTCGCAAGGCAAAACGGCACCAGTGCATTCACCTTTATAATGAAGCCGCAATCCGTTCCTGTACCATTTCGTTGATGATTTCTGCGGGGGTTTTATGTGTTGAAATTGCTTTTGTTGTCAAATAGTCTGCAGACAGGCTGTCAACAGTTATGGTGCGGGCAGCCATGGTACGCTTGGTAAAAAAGCCGGTTCCACTTTTTGCAGGGTCAACTTTTGGAGGGTTTTTTGTGTAATATTCATCCAAAGCGTCATATTCTTCGTCTGTCAAATCAGGCATTTGTTACTCCTTCCGCTTTATGAGCGGCAAATAAATAGCTCTACACCGCATTGCGTGGAATACTTTAAGGGTATTCTCAATGCTTGAAGGCCGATTTATTGAATTTGATAACAAGATCCATATTGAGATTATAATACTTGACAGATGGAAAAACAAGCTCTCTGTTTTCTCCCCTTTGACGCACATCCGCTATCCCCTTGTGGCGTTCACCTCCACGCCACAAGGGAATTTTGGTAACAGGCATCAGAACTTTCACCTCTGCCGATCATTGAGCGGCTGCGATTTCCCGTTGAACCATTTCGCCAATTATGTCCGCCGGGGTTTTGTGAGTTTCCCTTGCTTTTTCGGCAAGGTACGCTGCGGTCTCATCATCAATACGTACCATTGGGACACGGATACGGGCCTTTGACGGGTCAACCTTGGGCGGGGTTTCCGTATAATACTCGGCAAGTTCAAACGCTTCTTGTTCGGACATTGTTTCCATAATCGCTCTTTACTCTTCCAGCAAATCAAACAGGCCATCATAGCGAGGGTTCGTAAACGCCCGGCGAATGTCCGCCTCATCAATCTTATGTCTGAACGCCGATTTTTTTAACTCAATACGCATATTTTTACTATGCATTAAATTATAGGGGGCATTGTTGGGTTGTCAAGCTTTTGCAAAAGTGGGGAGCAGGGAGCAGAGCGAAGCCTCCCCAGTCCTTCTACGGCAGAATGGCCGTTTTATCCCCCGCTATCCCTTGTGGCGTTCAACCTCCTCGCCACAAGGGAATTTTTGTAACAGGCACTGTGCGTCTACAACCTTGCGGTGTTCATTCCCACCCTGCAAGACAATTTCGTCAGCAGTACGAGTGTATCCACGGTGATTAGCACTTATGCGTTACCGACCGCAAAATTTACTGGAATGTACCAACTGCCATCCAACCATTCTCCCCTACAGCAACAAACGTACCGTTACCATAGGCGATGTCGTGGATCCAAGAGTATACAAATGTATGCCCCCATGTACTATTTTTGCTAGCAGATTCTGCCCAAGCGATTTGAGCATTACCCACAGCAACGAACCTACCACTGCCGTAGGCTATCCCAGTAATTTGTGAATAGACAAATGTGCTTGTCTCCCTGCTGATATTGTTCCATGTATCACCAACATTATCTGGCAATGCCCACGCTACATTACCACTGTCACCAACGGCAACAAACCTGCCACCACCGTAGACAATGCCATTAATAGTACCAGATATATTATGCTGAGCTAGACTAATGGCATTCCATGTATCATCAAGATTATCGGTCAGCGCCCATGCCATTCCATTATTCTGCCCACCGGCAACAAACTTGCCGCCGCCGTAGGTGCTTCTTGCGATAAACCGGGAACCAAAAGTACTAGCACTCGCGCTGATCGCATTCCATGTATACCCAACCTTATCTGGCAACGCCCACGCCATTCTGCCATGTTGCCCCACAGCAACAAACCTACCCCCACCATAGTCGACACCAAATATCCATGTGTAGCCGAACGTACTTGCTTCCGCACTGATAGCATTCCATGTACTATCAATGTCATTTGGCAACGCCCACGCCATTCTGCCATTTTGACCAACGGCAACAAACTTGCCACCACCGTAAGCTATGTTGCGAATTTGATTTCCGGTACCGAATGTGCTTGTTACTGCGCTTATGTAGTTCCAAACCTTTCCGTCTATTGACTGGCCTTGACCCCGCCTGGTGGACAAAGAATTAAGCGGGGTATACAACAGTAAGGAGAGAACCAGATGAAGAAGAAGGGAACAGAACGAAGAGTCTACA
>WQRS01000136.1 GCA_009786615.1 Treponema sp.
TTGGCGTGGGCGCTTTTTGGCGCAGACGGCGGGGATGGGGCGTGGCTTTTCATACGTGGAGCCGCTCAGGTGCGGGGGCTTGTTGGAAGCCTTTTCCGCTACGGGAACCTCGCTGTTTTTATCATCTCCGCCATCATTTTTATAATTGTCTGTTTTTGGGCTGTAATTCCCATGTTCGGCACGGTTCGCGGCGAACGGGCGAAAGCGGGAAAACCGCTGGGGGAACGCTTTTCTGCCGAAGGGCGCTTTTTC
The DNA here is from genome assembly GCA_009786615.1 of Treponema sp. The sequence goes on from WQRS01000136.1 coordinate 253, forward strand.
AAGCGGCACGGCGCGTTGGGATTTTACAGGGACGTTTACATGAAAGAAATCAGGCGGCGTTTTGTCGTAAAAGAAGGCCTACACAGCGATGACGAAATCAACGACAGAGTTTTGGTCTTGCTTGGTAAAACGGCTGATGAAACGGAAAGCCGCCTTTTTGCCGCCGCACTACGAAAAGAGCCTGTAAGGTATAAAGACTTGCCGTCATTGATTATCATTTTTAGAACTATATTGGAGCGAGTATGACAGAAACATTTGCCGAAAAAGTAACACGCGAAATTGAGAAAGTATTTGTCGGGCAAAAAGAGCTGGTGGAACATTGCCTTATCTCCTTGCTTGCAGGAGGGCATCTTCTGGTGGAAGGCGTACCCGGACTTGGGAAAACGCTTTTGGTCAAGGCGCTGGCAAAGGCAATCGGCGGTCAATCAATGCGGGTGCAGTTTACGCCTGACCTTATGCCCAGCGACATTACGGGGAGCATCATGCTCAAAGCGCAGTCGGATAATTTCGTTTTGCGAAAAGGGCCCGTGTTCACGAACATCCTTATCGCAGATGAGATTAACAGAGCGCCCGCCAAAACGCAGGCTGCCCTTTTTGAAGCCATGCAGGAGTTTCAGGTGAGCCTTGACGGGAACGAATATCCGCTGCCAAAGCCATTTATGGTGCTGGCAACCCAAAACCCTTTTGAGCACGAAGGCACATATCCGCTTCCGGACGCGCAAAAAGATCGCTTTTTGATGAAACTTTTAATATCGTATCCCGGCGAGGAGGAGGAAAAGGAAATGGTAAGCCGCCTTATTTCAGGCGGTTCCGGGGCTGAACAAACACTGGAAGGAATAAACCAAGCGCTTTCCCTCGAAGAGTTTGCCGCCGCGCAAAACGAGGTGTACAAGGTGCACGTTGATCCCGCCGTAGTCGATTATGCGGTGCGTCTTGTGACAGCCACGCGCTCAAGCCACACGCTGGAAACGGGCGCCGGCCCACGCGCAAGCCTCGCGCTTATCCGCTGCGCAAGGGCTTTGGCAATCTTGAGGCAGAGAAACTTTGTCATCCCTGATGACGTGAAAGCGCTTGCGGTTCCTGTTTTGATCCACCGCATCACCCTTTCAGCCGAAAGCGATCTTGAAGGCTTAAACGAAATCTCAGCCGTAAAAGCCATTCTTTCTCACGTACAGGCACCCCGCCAATGAGACCCGGAACTTCACTCGTCCTTGCCGCCCTTGGCTGGTTTCTGCTTGGCGCTGTAGGTTTTTTTTCAGACTTCGCGGCTCTCATCTGGCTTTTTTCAGGGCTAACCCTCCTTCTCTTGTCATTGCCGACGGCATCATTTTGTACTTTTTCGCCGACAGGCTTTTTATAAACCGCGTTGTTTCTTCAACGCTTGCCCAAGACCAAAATACGACTGTGAAAATCGAAGTGCGCCGTGCCGGCAAGGGTTTTCTGCCGTTCAAAATTGCGCTTTGGGATATTCACCCTTCTTCTATAGAAACAGAAACTGAAACCCAAAACGCTTTTGGCGGCGGTTTGGGAGGCAAAACCTTCCCCGCAGTTTTGGACAGAAAACTTCTTGTGCGCTGCAGTAAAAACGATGAACCGCTTTTTTTTGAATATTCCGCTTTGCCGCGCAGCCGCGGTGAATGGGTTTTCAAAGGAACCGAACTTTTACTTTTTTCACTTTGCAGATTTTGGCGGCTTAAAGTTTTTCACTCGTGTGAGAGCATTGGGCGCACATACCCAAACTTCAAAAAAATAAAAGCGCAGGCGGGCACGGATTTGCGCGGCTTGCTTGAGCGTTCAGGTTTGAAAAATATACGCTTGCGCGGGGCAGGAACCGAGTTTGAAAGCCTTCGTGATTACCGTGAAGGGGATTCAATCAGGGCGGTTGATTGGCGGGCAACAAGCCGAAAGGGAAAAGTAATTGTGCGTGAATATCAGGAAGAGCGGGATCAGCAGGTATTGTTTCTTTTGGATTCAGGTTACCGCCTTCACCGCATGGATGATTCAGGCGCTGACAGCCGCACGCAATTTGACAGCGCGCTTGAAGCGGTGCTTTTGCTTTCATGGGTGAGCCTTAAACACGGCGACAGTGCCGCGGTGGGCACCTTCGGCGCAAGCAACCGCTGGCTTAACCCGCGCAAAGGGATAAGCTCATTCCCGCTTCTGATGAACGCCCTTTACGATGCGGCAAGCGCCCCTGTTCCTTCCTCGCCCCTGTCTGCGCTTGAAGAAGCGCTTTCGCGTCTGAAACGGCGGACGTTTATTGTGCTTATCAGCAACTTCCGTGAAGAAGACGGGCAGTCCCTTTCGTGGATTTTGCGGCAAATCGAGAAACGCCACCTGCTCCTTTTGGTGAGNCTTAAGGAAAAGGAATCTGATATGCTTGCCGGACGAAACCCGGCGGGGAGTGAAGAAGCGCTTGAGACCGCCGCCGCTTTTTCATACCTTGCTTCCCGCCGCGAGCTTTACGCAGGGTGGGAGCATTCGGGACTGCTCACGCTTGAGTGCAGCGCCGGAGAACTGTCTTCAGCGCTCATTAACCGTTACGTGCAGGTGAAACGCTCAGGACGGCTGTAGGTGCGTAGAATAAAAATCATTTCGGCGCTGACAGGCTCATACGTGCCTTTACAAATGTCACAAAAACTATTAGTATTTCCCCCAAAGAGGTAAGGAGACTTTTATATGGCAGAAAAAAGGATCGTTATTCTGGGTGCCGGGTATGCGGGTGTGCTCATCGCCAAGAAGCTTGCAAAAAAGATCAAAAAACGGAATATCGCTAATCTAACGGTTACGATAATCGACAAAAACCCGTTCCACACCATGCTAACTGAATTGCATGAGGTTGCAGCCTGCCGCGTGGATGAATCAAGCATCCGCATAGAACTGAAGAAAATATTTGAAAGTCGGGATGTCAATGTGGTCATGGACACCGTTGTTGATGCCGATTACGACAACAAAAGGCTCACCGGTCTGCACGGAACGTATGATTACGATTATTTGGTCTTGTCTTCAGGCAGTAAAAGCACGTACTTTGGTGTGAAAGGTGCTGAAGAACATTCATTTCCGCTTTGGTCGTATCAGGACGCGGTAAACCTGCGTGAACACATTATGGGTATGTTCCGCGCGGCGTCCATAGAAGCTGACCCGGAACGCAGGAAAAAACTGCTTTCGTTTTACATTATTGGCGGCGGTTTCACAGGTGTTGAAATGGCAGGCGAGCTTGCCGAATATGTTCCCATTTTGTGCGAAAAGTTTAAGGTCAATAAGGAAGAAGTCCGCATTTATCTTGCTGATGTATTAGAAAAGATAATGACCTTCCTGCCGGATAAGGCGCGGGACAGGGCGATGAAACGCCTTGCGAAAATGGGCGTTGAGGTGATGCTTAAAACAAATATCACCGGCGTTACAAAGGACAGCATCGAATACCTCTGCGGCGATATTTCAAAGACCGATTCCACCAACACCGTTATTTGGGCGGCCGGCACGGAAGGCTCTGAAATCGCCCAGAAATCAGAGGCGCTGGGGCTACAGCCGCGCGCCAGGGGACGCGTCGCCACTGACAAATACCTGCGCTCCTTGCAATACGCAAACGTGTACGTCGCAGGCGATAATATGTTTTATATCCCTGAGGGCGCAACAATGCCTGTGCCGCAAATGGTTGAAAACAGCGAGCACTGCTCGCCTGTGATCGCGGAAAATATCCTTGAAGAAGTTTCAGGAAAACAACCAAGCCATGAATACAACCCCAAATTCCACGGGGCAATGGTCTGCATTGGCGGCAGATACGGCACAGCCTACGGGGGAATGCCCGGCAAGTTTATGGTACTGCCTTCGTTTATCGCCATGCTTGCCAAGCATTTCATCAACTTAGTCTACTTCGTGCAGGTTTTGGGCTTTAACAAGGTTTTTTCCTACATACGCCTTGAGTTTTTGACCATCAGAAACAGGCGCAGTATTTTAGGCGGGCACTTTTCAAACAGAAGCCCGTCTTTCCTCGCCGTTCCTCTGCGTTTTTTCATGGGAAATTACCTTATTTACTATTTCTATCGCCGCCTTACCTTCGGCTGGCTTGAAGAAAATATGCTGGGCGCGTACTTTGACAATTTAAGGCGTGTTTTCCCCACCCTCGTTGATATTCCGCTTTTTAACCATTTCAGATTCATGCTTTTCGGCGGAGACGGCGGTTACATGAACCTGCTTATCCAGTCAACACCGTTTAGCTGGTTTGCGACAACGTTTATCATCGCAAGTGANGCAAGCATCATGTTCTGGCAGTGGGTTATCGTNATTTCAACGCTTTTGGTGGGGCTTGCGCTNATTGGCGGGCTGTTTACAACNCTTGCAAGCGCTTATGTTGTNTTGTANGCGGGGATTCTCGCGTTAAGCGGCGGTTTATCAATNATCCANATGTGGCTTCCCTTTGCCGCCATAGCACTTTTGTTCACCGGAAGCAAGTCGCTTTCGCTTGATTACTACTTTATGCCGTGGCTTAAGAAAAAGTGGAATAACAATCCGTGGACAAAAAAGTGGTATTTGTATAAAGACTAACCC
>WQRS01000137.1 GCA_009786615.1 Treponema sp.
TTCTTATCTGCATGGCGAGAGGGTAGCATTTGGCGTTCTCTGTCAGTTGATGTTTGAGAACTCCCCGATGGAAGAAATTAACACTGTCTTGAAGTTCATGGTGGATGTAGGTTTGCCTGTAACGCTTAAGCAGGTGGGTGTCGAGCCGGTTATGGATTCTATTATGAAGATAGCGGACAAGATGGTTTATCGAAACAGAACATCACATACTCAAGTTGGCGTTATTAATATTGATACGATTGCGGCCAGCATTATGGCGGCAGACGCAATGGGCGCCGCATTTCTTACGAAGTCAAAATGTTAAAGTGCTGAGGAAGTAAGACGTAAACATGCGCATTGTTGTGCTTGTAAAACAAGTGCCTCGTGATATGAGTGTTTCCCTCAACAGGGATTTCACGATCGACCGGGAGGCTTCGCAAAGGATAATAAATCCTGCGGATATAGGCGCACTTGCCATGGCTGCCGGAGTAAGGAAACGCTATGGCGGTGAGATTGCCTGTATGACTATGGGACCAAAATCAGCCGCGGAATGCCTTCGCGANGCTGCGATAAGCGGCGGGGTCGATGAGCTATATCACCTCTGCGATCCGGCTTTTGCGGGTTCGGATACCTTCATGACAGCACTTATTCTCAGCACCGCTATTCGCTTGACTGGCGGCGCTGATTTGATCTTCTGCGGCAGGCATGCAATTGATGGTGAAACCGGTCANGTCGGCCCNCAATTATCCGTTATGATGGGTTTTTCGTGTATTACCCATGNCACCGAAATTACAGAAATAAGCTCAGGCAGGCTGATTTGTAATCGTTTCATCGATTCTGAGACTCAGATTTTTTCTGTAAAAATTCCAGCCNTAGTAACTGTCTGCGATTTTTCTGTNGCCCCGTCCCTGCCTTCAATGGCAGTGATGCGTAAGGCATCATCCCTGCCGGTAAATATGCTTACAGCAAACGACCTTAATCTTGCCGNTATAACCGGACATAAAAACTCNCCCACAAAAGTAGAACGGATATATATAAAAGAACGTGCAANACGAAAATNTGTCATTNTTTCNCCGGAGGAAGGAGTTGAAAAAATAGCTAAGATTTTATGCTTCGGAAGCGAAAATAATGGGTGCTAAACTGTGGATANANATAGAACNAATTAATTCTGCCGCGCTGGGGCTTCTGCACAAACTGCGGGCTTTAGGGGAAAACAGGGGNAATGTTATATCGGCTGTTCTTCCCTGGAATTGTGATCCTGCTCCGGTTTTTTCCGGCGGTGCGGAGAAAGTATACCGCTTGCTGGGGAATGGAGACGAAAGGCAGGTTGCCGGGCAAATAGCGGCACTGTGCAGAGAGCATACTCCTGATGTGATGGTTTTTCTGGCGACAGTTACCGGCAGAAATATTGCCGCCATGGTCGCGGCAGAATTGGAGACCGGTCTTTCCGCTGACTGCACTGATATTTTTTTGCGGCCTGACAACATATTGGTTCAAACCCGACCAGCTTTTGGTGGACTGTTATTTGCCGATATTATTTGCGCGAAAAAGCGGCCGCAGCTTGCGACGGTGCGCCCGGGCATTTTTCCGACAGGACAGGATTGCTTTTCGGGAAACGGCAAGATAGGCGAGATAATTGATGTTCCTGAATCCGGCATGGAAACTCTTACCAGTCTTTTGGATGTAATCAAAACAGAGCAGCAGCCATTATCGGCTGCGCGGATTGTTCTTTCCTGTGGAAGGGGGATTGAATCGATAGAGGGAATGCGGCAACTGGAAAAACTGGCGGCACTTACAGGGGCTGCCGTGGCTGCGAGTAGGGCTGCTGTGGGCGCGGGGCTTGCGCGGTACGGATGCCAGGTTGGTTTGACGGGGCAGACAATCCGGCCCAAGGTGTATGCGGCGTTTGGGATATCCGGCGCGGTGCAGCACCTTGTCGGTATGGAGGGAGCGGAAACCGTTATTGCCGTAAATACCGACAAAAATGCCCCTATCTTTGAATATGCCGATATAGGTATCGTTTCGGATTGGAAACCCGTAGTTCAAGGGCTCATCACGGCTATAGAAAAAATGAAGGGACAGGCGGCATACATGGAACAAACAGGTTAGGAGCCAATCCCGTATTACCTCCCCGGCTGCGCTTCAAAAATTGCGGGGAACACAGCATCCGCGTCACGGATAATTTTTCTTGCTGGGTTTGCTTCCGCTTCCGCTATCACAGGATCTTCTGCGAAAAGCGAATGCCACATTGATTTATTGACAAGCGTTAGCTTTTTTGCAAGCCGATCTGTTTGCCGCTTTTCGATCAATTCGCTGTCGCTCACTTGCGGAACCGCAGAATCGCCTGCATACCTGAAAGACCATAAAGTGCCGTACATCGGAACATAACAGGTTGCGACAGAAACATTTTTAAACACTTCCGGCAAAGTCGCCCCGATGCAGGCAAAGGCTTCAGGCCACGCCATCGGAGATTCGCCGTGCATGGAAAAAAGTGAGTCAGTATCGCGGAACAACTTTTTTACGGCGGCAAAAAATTCCACCGTGTAAAGCGCGCTTGAAGGTCCTATAGGGTCTGTCATGTCCATGATGATGACATCATAGCCGCCTGAAGATTTTTCCACAAACGCGCGCCCGTCTCCGTAATGAAACGTAAGCCGCGGGTCTGAAAAAGAGCCGCCGTGTATCGAAGGAAAGTGATCTTTGCTGAACGCCACTACGTCAGGATCAAGTTCCGCGAAATCAACAGCTTCNATCGANTTGTACTTTAAAATTTCCCGCAGCGTTCCGCCGTCTCCTCCGCCGATTAAAAGCGCGCGGCGCGGGTTAGGGTGAACAAGCATTACCGGATGAACAAGCGGCTCGTGGTAACGGTATTCCCAGCGTTCAGTCACCTGGGTTCTTCCGTCAAGCAGCATAGCCTTGCCGAAGTATTCGGTTTCCACAAGTTCGGCTTTTTGAAATTGCGTTTGTTTTGACGCNAGATTANTTTTCACCTTGTAAAAAAAACCGCCGGATGCGTTTACGTTTTCACGGATTTCCATTTGCACCTCAATAAATCAGGATTTTTTCTTTTTCAGCTTGGTCAATGTTTTGCTCTCAAATATTTCCTGTATCTCAAGTTCCAACGCATCTTTAATCCGCCTTTTTTCGGTGCGCCCAAGCGTTGTCACTTCATCTCCAAAAAGAAAGTTGGTAAGTTTGACGTTTTTTATTCTCATCTTTGTGTGGAAAAAATTGTCAGAGATGATATTTATGTCGTACACAGAATATAAATCAAGCACATCTTCAGAAATATATTCTTGTATGCTTGAAATATCATGATCGATGAACAATTTGTCCCCGTGAGAATCGCGCGTGAAACCTCTCACATTGTAATANATGGTNATGACATCAGATTCAAAACTTTCAATTAAGTAATTAAGAACAGAAAGCGGGCTTATCATTCCGCAAGTTGAAATGTCAACATCAACACGAAAGGAGGCGATGCCGGAAAGCTGGTTNTACTCNGGATAGGTGTGTATCGCAATGTGGCTTGTATCAAGGTGACCAACCACTGTAGGAGAAACCGGCACTTTTGGCACAGGCGTTATTTGGTCTTCATTAAGAAGAGCCACCACNCTTGCCCCGCGGGGTTCGTAATCCTGCGTTGAGACATTAACGAGCCTCGCCCTGATGATGCGTGTAATCTCTTCTACGATNGTTTCCAATCGCTTTGAGTTGTATTCCTCATCAATATATTCAAGATACTCAATCTGTGATTCTGTCGATCTTGCATAACAAACATCATAAATGTTGAAACTCAAAGACTTTGTCAAATTGTTAAAGCCTTCCAGCTCTATTTTCCTACCCCTAACGTGTCCTACCAATTCTTGTACCTTCTCCCATTGCTATCCGCGTCCTGTTTTTCACAAAAATACAGTCGTGGACAAATACACATACTTCATTACGCAAAAATAGTCAATGGTGGTTTTTATGCAGGCAGTTTTGCCATTAATGTACATGCCGCTGCGACTTTACCGTAACAGGGGCTAGATATACTGAAAGTTATACGGTAGTATTTTGGTGTAATTATGAAAAAAATAATACATGTTGATAATAGTAGTTTTTTCAGAAAGTTTATGGGCAACTTTCTGGCAAAAGAGGGCTTTGAAGTGGAAAGCTTTGATAACGCCCAGGACTCGACTTTGGCTATCAGCAGTGGTGCCGTTGACATGGTTATTTTGGGTTTGACTTTTGCGGACGCTGAAGGTGATGAATTTCTTAGAAAAATACAGAATTCTTTTTCAGGGCCCATCATTGTTGTCAGTTCCAGTGTGAAAAAACACGAAGCGAAACTCATGTCATACGGTATCAAAGACGCTATCTGCAAGACCGGTGCCTGGCAGGATCGTCTCAGGCTCCACCTTTCTGCTTTGAAGTAATGCCCGCGCGTTTAATGAAAATTCACCAAACCCGCTTCACGTGCCCAGCGCATTGCCTGGTTGAACTCCGCCACAGTGATTCGCCTGTCCAGCGGCGGGTAATCGTGCGCTCTGAACATGGGTCTGTACTGACCCATGATGTTGACATGGGTGTCGGCACCGAGCTCGGAGACAACCCAGCGGACGAAAGCATCAGCGCCCCCAAGGTTTTCCGGCATTACCAGATGGCGGACTACCATTCCGCGGTACGCTATGCCGCCGTCCGTCAGGAGCGCCCCGCCGACTTGCCGGTGCATCTCCTTTATGGCAGCAGCGGCATGGAGAACATAGTCCGGTGCGCCTTGCGAAAAGCGGGCGGCAATGGCTGAGTCCT
>WQRS01000138.1 GCA_009786615.1 Treponema sp.
TTGACTGTTGACTGTTGACTGTTGACTGTTGACTGTTGACTGTTGACTGTTGACTGTTGACTGTTGACTGTTGACTGTTGACTGTTGACTGTTGACTGATCAATCACGGGCACGGGGAACAGCTTTGGCGTTCCTCTCGTTTGGGTTTTTATAGTAATAAAAGCACCGTCCTTCATCGTTCTCACCTAAGACTATCTTTACATGATTTCTTGTGATTTGTCAATACCAATAGCTGGTGAAATAAATGCTAATAGCGAATATAGCAACAATTTGTAAATTCCCCATTTCCCTATCATGATTTTCTATGTAAACGGTATAATTTACGAGAACTCATTTCAGGAAATTCCTTTAAAATTGAAGCAAGCAGCCCTTGATCAAAATGCAAAAATAGACCGATAATCTAGAGAATGGAAAAACTGCGCTTTTTGGTTCTATTTTTCGTGTTTCTCGCTATAGGCAGCCTTGAAGTCCATGCGCAGTCGTTTACCTTCGCCTACCATTTCAGGGAAGGCAACCAGTACCGCATCCTTTCCACAGTAAATCACGACATTTTTGTAAACAGGCGGTGGAGTTTCCGCTCTGAAATTGTCAACCGGATTGCCGTGGAAGTGGCTTATGTCAACGAAGACGGTGCGCGCCTTCGGGCGACATTTCAGTCTGCGGAGCGGACTGTGCCTGTTGGCGTGGGCGGCAGGATGGAAGCAACAGAGGGAAGCTTTTTGAGTGGGCAAGGGATTACCAAACCGAGTTTGCTCAAGATCGCTTTGGGCGCATGACAGTTGCCCCGTATCTTTTTAAGCCTATGGTGCGGAATGTTCCGGTTTTTCCTGACCGCCAGTTGCAAGTCGGCGATTTTTGGTCTGCCCCCGGCGTTATCGTGTACGATTTCCGTGACAGCCTGGGAATCGAAGAGCCGTTTAAGCTGCCNCTTCATGCGCTTTACACATATTTGGGCGAACGGGAATGGCGGGGAAGAATGTTTCACGCTTTTTCTGTTTCTTACCGCGTATCAGTCAATCCCGATCCGGTTTCAGGCCGCGTTTTTCCGCGCCGTATGCAAGTCTCGTCTGACAAAACCGTTTTTTGGGATATGGACATGGGACAAGTTGCCGCCTACGAAGAGCATTTCAGNATTATAATTGAACTTTCCAACGGGGATGTCTGGGAATACCGCGGCAGAGCGGAGGCTGAAGTGATAGAAGCCGTACCGATGGATCGCGAAGAATTGCTTGCCGAAATTATTGCCGGCATACAAAACATTCCTGACGCGACTGCCCGTATTGTTGATGAGGGCATTGTAATAAGCCTTGAAGACATACAGTTTGCCCCGGATTCCGCGGTGCTTTTGCCGGGCGAAATAAACAAGCTTTCAGCCATCGCAGAAATTCTTAACCGCCATCCTGACCGGGATATTTTGGTGACAGGTCACACAGCTCTTGCAGGAACTCCTGCCGGGCGGCTGCAGCTCTCCCTTGACAGGGCGGGCGTTGTTGCTGACTATTTTCTGCGCCGCGGTGTCCGCACAAATGACCGCGTTGTTATTCGCGGGTACGGTGCTGACCGCCCGATAGCCGACAATGCGACAGAAAAAGGAATGCGGCGAAACCGCCGAGTAGAGATCATCATACTTGAAAATTGATTATTGATGTGGTAGCTTTACCTCACCCATGAATTACTCCAACCCTGCGAAACTTGCAGTTCTTGCCTGTCCNGGCGGCGAGGCTTTTGCCAATGAGGTGATTGGTCACCTCAAACAGGTGTATCGCCGAAGCTTCGGCTACATCATTGCCGAGCTCGGCAAACGCTATGACATGGATGCCTTGTCTGTAACCCGTCAGGTAAACTTCATAAACGATGCGCTTTCGCCGCCGCATCACCTGAACGGCAAAGCCGATGAATGCCGCTCGCCGCAGTTTAAGGTTTCTGTAAACTTCACCATGTTTCCAAACGGCGAGGTGAAGGCTGAGATATTGGAATCGATTAGGGGGAAAGACCTTTACATCGTGCAGGACGTGGAAAACCGCTCCCCGGTGTCATTTAACGGCGGCGAGACAAAAAAAGCCCTCACGATAAACGATCACCTTATGACCATTTTTGTCGCCGTTGACGCGGCAAAGCAGGCGGGCGCCGAAAGCGTTACCCTTGTTGTGCCTGTATATCCTTACGCCCGCCAGCACAAGTCAAAAGGGCGCGAAGGGCTTACAGCCGCTCGTGTCGCGACAATCCTTGAAAATTTAGGCGTAAACCGCATTATAACGCTTGACATTCACTCGCGCGAAATTAACAACGCCTTTAACAATATGCGGCTTGTAAATCTCCACGCCAGTTACCAAATAATCCGCGCCATTTCGCGAATGCCTGAAATCCTTAACGATGATTTTGTTGTTGTTTCCCCCGACACAGGAGCTGTGGACAGGAACAAATTTTTTGCCTCGACACTGCAAAAGCCGCTTGCGCTTTTATACAAAGAGCGCGATTATTCGCGTGTGTCAAGCGATGCNATAAAAAACAACATCACAGAAATTAAGCTTTTGGGAAGCGTNAAAGATAAAACGGTTTTTATCGCNGATGACATTCTTGGCACGGGCGGCACACTTTTGAAGGCGATGAAGTTTTTGAAAGAACAGGGCGCGGTCAAGGTAATTTGTTCGGTGAGCCTTCCGCTTTTTTCAGGGGACGCAATTAAGTACTTTGACGAAGCGTATGAAGCGGGGCTTTTTTACCGCATCATTGGAACAAACGCCGTCTGCCAAACAGAGCTGCTTAACCGTGAATGGTACACAAGTGTCAACATCACCAAGCTTTTTGCCCGCACCATTTCGCGGCTCCATCGCGGGCTTTCGGTCAGTTCACTTTTGGATAGCCGCGACTGTATCGCAAAGCTTTTCCATGAACCAAAAGGCAAGGTGTAAAATGGCAGGTATTATTCTTTCGGTAGACTTAGGAACATCTTCTCTAAAAGCTGCATACATTGATCTTAATGGAAGAATGCTTGGTTATATCCGCCTGCCCTATTCTATGTTCACAAAAAACACAGCCAGCAGATTGCAGTCGCTGGATGACGGACACATTGTCCAATCATGGAAAGAAGCCTTTAACCAGGCATTGATAAAACTTCACAGGCAGGTTGGGCAAAGCTGNACAGCCGATGCTGTTTGCATTTCAGGCAACGGGCCAACACTNGCGCCGCTGCATGAAGATTATGATGCAATGTCGCCGCTTTTTTGGTACGACAATAATGTGGAGCAAAGCGAAGAAGAAGGCGATTTTCGTTCGTTCTTCCTGCCAAAAGTCGCGTGGCTTAAAAAAAACCAGCCTGAACAATACAAAAAAACCGATTTGTTCCTTTCCCCGCACGAATGGCTTGCGTACAGACTTGGCGCTGAGCCTTCGGCCGTTTTGCCTTCTCTCGCTTTCAAGCCGTACTTCTGGGATGACCGGCAATGCGATGCCTTTGGCGTGGACAAAAACAAGTTTCCGCCGTTTGTAACAATGGGCAGCCTCATCGGTAAAGTAGAAAGTGAAATCCCCGTCCGCATCGCAAACACAAACCTCAAACGCGGCACACCAATAATTGCCGGAGGAATTGATTTTATAAGCGCGCTTATAGGAACGGCGACTTTTAGACCGGGCGATGTGTTAAACAGAGCCGGCAGTTCAGAGGGAATTAACGTTTGCAGCACCCATCCGGTTGACGCGCCCGGAATCAGGTCGCTCCCCCATGTGAAAGAGGGGCTTTGGAACATCAGCAAGTTAATTCCCATGTCGGGAAGACGTTTCGATTTGTACAAGACAGCATCCGGTCAGGCGGACAAGACCTACAAAAAACTGCTGAAAGAACTGATCCCATCCCTTACAAAAATGGATGTGTTCAAAAGCACTCCGCTGGATGAAGGGCGCGCGGTGCTGCGCGACATGGGTTTTGCGGTGCGGGATGCGGCGGCTGAACTGGTTGAGCACGGCGTTCCTGTTAAGCGCATGGTCGTTTCAGGCGGTCAGGCAAAAAACCACCGCTGGAATCACCTAAAGGCGAATATAACCGGGCTTCAACTGTTGGTGCCTGAAATCCCTGACGGCGAACTTGCGGGAAACGCGGTTATTGCGGCGGTCGCATTGGGGGAATCGCGTACAATAGAAGAAGCGGCAGGCAAAATGGTCAAAATAAACGATGTGTACGTTCCGCGTTATCCTGCNTCTTCGTTTTGGGCAAAAAGTTATAGTGCAAGGCAGGAACACTAATACAAAAAATACACGCAACAAGGAGGGCAGTTATGACATTTGAGGAATTCGGCACCCTTTTGTCTCAGATTTGCTCCCGCAGCAGTTTAGCGGCAGACAGACCTTTGGTGTGGACAGTGATCACCAATCCGCACGCCGGCGGGTTTGCAATACGTTCAAGGCGGAAAAAGCACTTTGCCCAATTAAAAGAGCGCGCGGAAGCCGCAAAAAAAAAGCCTGAGCGTTCAGGCTGGGCTTCGATAACATCAGGCGGCGGCAAAGACAAAAATCATTCAGGTCTTATACTTACATCACATTCAGGACACGCGGGAGAAATAACATCCGCCTTGATAAAAGAGGCGGAAGCTATAGCCCCGCAGAATGGCNTTCGTCCCTTTTTCCTCATCATCACTGCAGGCGGGGACGGCACAAGCCGCGATACTATGCACAGCCTTTACCTTGCGCCGCAAATCCTTTTCGAGGATTTTGCTGTTCTGCGCCTGCCAATGGGCACCGGAAACGATGCTTCTGACGCAGAGGAATT
>WQRS01000139.1 GCA_009786615.1 Treponema sp.
GTGCTGCTGCAAAGTTACGGCTATGAAGTAATTGACTTAGGCAAAGATGTTGAAGCCAAATTTGTTGTTGAGCAGGCGGCGCTTCATAAAGTTAAACTTGTCGGGCTTTCAGCTCTTATGACAACGACAATAACCGCCATGAAAAGCACAATAGAAGATCTTCGGATTTCAGTACCAGATTGCAAAATTATGGTTGGCGGCGCTGTTATGAGCGAACAATATACTCAATTTGTTGGCGCGGATTTTTATGCGCCTGACGCAATGGCAGGTGTAAAAATCGCTGAAGCCACTTGTTTTGCACATAACAGCCTTCACTTGTTACCAAATTCCTGACGGCCCGCGGGCAACGCGGAAACCAATTACCCAGTTGGCGCTGTCAGGCGGAGCGCTGTTGCGCACAACGCTTCGCACGTTGGCGGCAGTGTTGCTCCAGCCGCCGCCGCGCCTTACACGCTCGTCTCCGGCAGCCGGNCCTTGGGGATTGTTCCACGTTTCAATACCGGGGTTCGCGCTGATCATGTTGCGGTACGAATCAAATCTGTCCCACACCCATTCAGAAACATTTCCGCTCATGTCAAAAATTCCCAGCGCATTGGGCTGCAATCTTCCGACAACCTGAGTGGTTTGTAAACCTGCCGGCTGCGTTCCAACAGTGACGTTGTACCACGCGACAAGTTCTGAATTGTTGCTTCCGGCGAAAGTAAAATTACCGGGCGATCCATGTCCACCCCGTGCGGCAAATTCCCACTCCGCTTCGGTGGGCANGCGGAAGCCTGTGCCTGACTGGTTTGGTATTGTCACTGTTGCGNTGGAAATGGAAAGTATATTTGCGGTTCCGGGAATTGGTGTNCGCGTTACATTTGTAAGGTTGTAAAACACAGGCAGATTTGCCCATCTGCTAAGCTCGTTTGCGTACTCAATTGCATCAAACCAGCTTACCCTTTCCACAGGTCTTGCGGTAACCGCGGTAAACTGGCTTGGGTTTCTCCCCATTATCTGGGCGAATCCTGTGCCTGTTTGTGTCAGCGGATGACCGTCCACCTGCGTTACCGGAAAGCGGTTTATGTAAAAACCGTCAACGAAAACGCGCCGTGTCGGATATGCATGATACGCGGCGGGACTTCCGGAAACACTTGAATCGCCCATTATAAAGTAACCGCGCGGAACCCACACCATGTCAGGAACCGGAGGAACCCAGCGGGCGTACAGGTTTAGAACACGGTCACCGCCGTCTATTAAAGTGTGGCTTTGAACAACAGCGGTGTTAAAAGTCCACGGCTGTAAATTGTTATTCCGCCATGTGAGGTCGTTACTGTTTGCGACATCCGCGCTTGTCGGGCTGGCTCTAAAATACCAGCGGTAAAAACTCCAGCCTGTTCTGTCTGACGANGGCAGAGGCGGCATAAACGGTTCAGACACAGTGCCNCCTGANACAATGCGCTGTTCTGCAGGTCGGGCGTTAAGAAAAACAGAGTGAGGCTGACCGCCGTTTGGAGTNCCCATGTGGAATCTAACAATGTAGCTGGCAGTTGCCCATCTTGCGCGCAATGTTACATTGCCGAAAACTCTATCGGTTTCAAAGTTCCATCTTGTTGTAAGAGCCGGATCAGAGAACCAGCCGTCAAAAGCCATTTCATCCATGCGCATTTGTGCTGGCTCTTCTATCCTTTCGCCATACACAACATTTTGAGTTGCCGGTGCCGGTATTCCTCCATTTGCGATAAACGTAATGATATGAATATTCGGAACCCATTTGGCGAAAAGAGTGAAAGGATCACTTCCCATTATTCCGTAATCAACGCCGTACAGTACGCTTGTTGAAAAGTTCCATTCGGTGGTGAACAAATGGTCNGTAAACCAGCCGCCAAAAGTGTGGCCTTCTCTGGCAATAGCGCCGGGGTCGATAATTCTTCCGCCGCTAAGNCCGCCAAGCCCTGTATAAATTGTAAAATTAAGCCGCGTGATTTCCATACCGTTTGAGCGCGTTCCTCCGTTCACATGNAAGTGAACAGTACGGGTGGCAGTGCTCCATCTGGCGTGTAATGTCATATTGGCAGTGGCTACGTCGTTTTCAAAATTCCACCGCCTGCCCCAAAAGGCATCACCCCTGTCTGTGTTTGTAATCGGGTCTATGCCATCTTGCGTAAACCACCCGACAAGCCCTTGCCCGTCTCCGCGCGGAATAACAGGAGGCTCAACTACCCTGCCGCTGTGGACTATGCGTTGATCCGGCACATCAAGGGGAGTATTCGGGGGGGACGCCGGGTTCTGGCTGAAAACTACAGTTGGAATTGGGGGTTCGCCCAAAGTGAACAAGTTTTTGTTAAAACTCACGGTAACGATGTTACTCACCCATCGCGCCCTCAAGGTGATAATTCCGTCGCCGTTTACATCGTCTCTTGGGGTAACAGGGCGGTTAATTAAGTCCCATTCATTTCCGTTTTCATCGAACCAGCCGCCAAAGCCAAACGCCGGGTTTGGATGGTTTATTGACCTGAGTCTTTGAAGCGCCCTGCCCCACAAAACCCGCTGCGGTTCCGGCTGTGGGCTTCCGCCGTTTGCATCCAAAAACACAACACCAAAATTCGCACCGCTTGTACCTATGGGACCCCTGCCTGTATCACTTTCGTCCCACCAGCGAGACATAACAGGGTTATGGCAAGTTAAGAAAGAAAATAAGACTGCTGCCAAAGCCGCAAAAAAAATAAAATAGTTGCGGGCTTTCCGCTTTTTTTGTAAAGCAAAGATGTTTTTTTTCATAGAGCAAGTATCCGCCCGCAACGTTGTTAACTAAACCATAATGCATAATGGAAAAATTTGCCAACGTTTTGACGCTATTTCAGGCTTTTTTATCTGATTTATCGAAAAGCCTACGCCTGTCGCTTTTCCCCACTTTTCGTCCGTCAGCGTAACGGTACGGGTTTTTCATGTTACGCAAGTACGCCTGATACGCCGCGCTGTTTTCGTAATACGCATCCAGTCCCTTAAACGACGAGGATTCATCGCAGCGGTAAAGTTCCATGAGAGTGGGGAACAAAGGCGATGCCATAATTTCAGACGTTTTTGTCAGGGGCAAGCGTTTGAGGGCGGCGGGCAGCATGTGGTTTTTCACAAGGTAAAAAACGTCCTCGATTAGCGGTTGTGGAAACTCAAGGCGCTTGAGAAAAGCCGCCGCCGTTTTTGCGCCAAGTTCGGCGTGACCTTCAAAGCGGTGGTTGCCGACCGAGGCGGAAACAGGTTTGCCAGCATCGTGAAGCAAAAGCCCCAGCGACAGGCTAAGATCAAAGCCGCCGCCGCTTGCGGGTTTTCGGTGGCGGAATGTTTCCATTGTGTGATTCCAGCCATTTCCTTCCGGGTGAAACTCTTTGGAATGATCCACATCGTCAAAACTCTCAAGCTCTTGCCACATGGCTTTTAGAAAACCTGACTGCTTGAGAAACTCAAAACCCCGCTGAGGCTCAGGTGAAACCAAAAGACAGCTAAGAAAAGAACGCTGATGTTCAGGTGATGGCAGCGGCTCGTGCGGGGCATTCGCGGCAGGCTCAAAAACCTTATCAGGAATTCCATAGCGCGCAAAGATCAAAGCGGTGTCCATGATGCGCCGCCATTTAGCGGCATCGCGGTGATTGGTAAGTCTGACCGGGGCTGCGGCAAAAACCGAAAGCAATTTGCCTTCGTCATCATTTTTCCGCGGGGTTTTTCGCAAAAGGTTCCGCAGCAGAGGATAAACACCCAGCGGATCTAAAAAGTGGTGAGTTTGCCAATCGTAGCCAAAAGAAAGCACAGGATACGAAACGCTTTTTTCCCCGTGTCCGTTTTGCTCGCCAATGTCCAAGTCAAGACAGCGGAAGTAACATGTTCCGTCAGACGCATCTGCTGCGGCATCGGCAACTTCCACGCCGGGAAAACGCAGGTTGTCGATAAAACGCGCCAGCACCGCGATNCCNGCGTTGGTTTCCGCCCAGACATACGGAAGGGCNGGCAANCCCAAATACCTGTCGATGGCGCTGAAACTTGTNAGCTTGACCGAATANCCTTCATCGCGCAGAAGTGAGAAAATTCCTGCAATGCTTTTTAAGGCATCAGTGCCCGTAACGTCCGGCGCGCCCATTATCNATTATCCTTTTCCCGCAAGCGCTTCGGGCAATTTGTCCAGACGATAACCTGAAAGCTCCTGTGCCGCGCGGAAAGCCGCTGTTACCGCTGTTATAGTTTTGCCATGCGCGATGGAGGNGCTTTCAAGGCTTGCAAAAAATGGAACCAAGCGCAGACAGGTTTCAAACGCCTCCTTNTTAAACCACGTTACATCGTCAAAACGGTTTACCCCGAGTATTTTCCTGAAATCGCTTTCATCGTAGTTTTCAAGGACTATCGCCGCGGCAATATCACCCGGCGTTTTCGCTTTGCTGTCAACTTCACAGGCTTGGCTGTTTGCCCGCGCCAAAACCGCGATAGCGATGTCAGCCGCCCGCTGTATTTCGCCGCCGGAAATGCCGCCGCTTTCCCAGCACTCCCGTGTGACACGATCAAGCTGCCAGTGCGCCGCCAGCCCCGCAAGTTCCCCGCCGCAAGCCGCAACCGATTTTAACAACGACAAGGCGTGATAGCCCAGCGCTAAAACCGCAAGCTCGCTCAAATCGGTATTTTCGGCGGGCTTCTTCGGGGCAAACTTCTTGATAAACTTCTCGGTAAACTTTTTTAGGTTCGCCGACCAGTCTTCCCAGACTTTTTCCGGGTTTTCTGAA
>WQRS01000140.1 GCA_009786615.1 Treponema sp.
GTGCCATTACGATACTTACACGGTAGACAGCGATTGCTCCTGTTGGTATGCTGTCACATGGCTTTGTTTTGCTTTCTTTGGATACCGCTGTTTTACCTGTTCTGGCGCGGCGTTTCGCCGGGTTCCGGTGCGGGTTGGACATGGGCGCTTATTGCAGGCGTTGTTTCGGCGGCAATCCAATTTTTCGCCGCCCCGATTGTAACACCGGCAGGCTTTGGTTTTTCCCGTTGGCTTTCAGGCTTTGTAGACATTGTTGTCATGCCGGCGCTCATTCCGCTTTTAGTATGTTTATTGCTTTACTTTCTAAAAGTTATAAACGATCCTGGTGATTTTCCCCATTTTGCCTTGCTGTGGCTGATTCCTATTGCNGCNGTTCGATCTTTGACATGGGGATACATCCAGCGTGATGCCATCGTACTTGTTTTGGTTCCCATTTTGTGGACTGCGATTTCTGTCGGTATTCCCTTTTTCATAAACCTCATTCTTAACAATATGCGTCCGGTGATTCTTGCGCTGTCCTGCCTTGCGCTGGTTTTTATTCCGTTTGCGGCGGCGACCGCATATTGGGCATTCTTTTCGCACCAGACAGCAATTGGGGTTATTTTGTTTGTCGTGGCAATCGCCCCAATGCTAACAACGGCAAGTTTGTCTTTTATACGATCAAGAGGCGGGTGAGTTTAGTATTCAAGTTTTTATCTGGGGCTTTTATATTTATGAGTAATATAGCAATATATACTCTCAAACATTTTAAAAGTTTAAGGAGAAATGTATGAAACTGCGAGAGGTAAAAAAAATCCTGAAAGGCCGCCTNACTTATGACGGTGCGGGTGTTAAGTTAATACGGGTTTTGGGTCGTGATGATATTAATGANACTGACCCTTTTTTGATGCTTGATGCATTTGGGTCTGAAGACCCGGACGATTATCTGAAAGGCTTTCCCATGCATCCGCACAGGGGAATTGAGACAATCACATATCTTTTGGAAGGCAGAATTGACCACACCGACAGCCTCGGTAATTCTGATTCGCTGCTTGACGGCGATTTGCAATGGATGACGGCGGGAAGCGGGATTATGCACGAAGAAATGCCGAAACAGACGAAAAAACTTGANGGCTTGCAATTTTGGCTTAACTTACCGAAGAAAGACAAAATGGCGCCGCCGCATTATTTTCCTGTCACACCTGANATGATCAGCACCATAGAAATCGAGCATGGCACGATTAAGCTCATAGCGGGTGAGTTTTTNGGGAAAAAAGGCATTGACCCAATGTATGTGAAAGCCACAATGATGGACGTGAGCATTAACGCGAATACAGATTATGAAATTCCAATTCCTGCCGAACAAAACACTTTTTTGTACATACTTTCAGGGCAGGGGAGCTTTGGCGAGAACCGCACACAGGTGGAGGCTCATTCGGCGGCGATTTTTGCCGAAGGAGACTTAATCCGCTTCAGCACCGCATCGGAAGGTGTGAGGTTTGTGTTGCTTGCCGCCAAACCCTTAAGAGAGCCGATTGCCTGGGGCGGGCCTATTGTTATGAACACCAACGAAGAGCTCCAACAAGCATTCAACGAGCTATCGCAAGGTACGTTCATTAAGTAATTTATCGGGGAGAATGATTGAGGTGTGTCCGAACAAGTTTGAACTTGTTCGGACACACCCTTGGTTCAGGCTTGTTACGCCTGGTTTGCCGATCCGAGTACGTTTTTGTTTTTGTGCATATACACTTTCTTTAATTCATCGCGCGCCGGACCGAGTATTTTCCGCGGATCAAATTCTTCGCGGTTTTCGGCAAGCACCTTGCGGATCATCGCCGTCATCGCAAGCCGCCCGTCTGAGTCTATGTTTATTTTGCACACCGCGCTTTTTGCCGCCTCGCGCAATTGGTCTTCAGGGATTCCAACCGAATCCGCCAAATGTCCGCCGAACTTTTCGATTATGTGCACGTATTCCATTGGAACCGAAGACGATCCGTGAAGGACAATGGGAAAACCAGGAATCCTTTTTTCAATTTCTCGTAAGATGTCAAAGCGCAATGGCGGCGGTATGAGTACGCCGTTGGCATCGCGCGTGCATTGTTCAGGCTTGAACTTTGACCTTCCGTGGCTTGTTCCAATGGAAATGGCAAGGCTGTCCACGTTGGTTTTTTTTACAAACTCTTCCACTTCATCAGGCTGTGTATAATGGCTGTGTTCAGACGACACATCATCTTCAACACCAGAAAGAATCCCCAGTTCCCCTTCAACCGACACATAATCTTTGCGGGAGTGGGCAAACTCACAAACTTTTTTTGTAAGCGCAACATTTTCCTCGAATGGGAAATGCGAGCCGTCAATCATGACTGAAGAAAAGCCTGATTCAATACAGTCCTTGCAAAGCTCAAAGCTGTCGCCGTGGTCAAGGTGTAAAACAACGGGAATGTCAAAGCCCAGTTCGTGGGCATACTCGACAGCGCCCCTTGCCATATTGCGCAGAAGGTGCTGGTTTGCGTACTTGCGCGCGCCGCCTGAAACCTGCAGGATAACCGGCGATTTTGTTTCCACGCACGCTTGAATTATGGCCTGGAGCTGTTCAAGGTTATTAAAGTTGTATCCCGGCACGGCATAGCCGCCTTTTATCGCCTTCTTGAACAATTCGACCGTATTAACAAGACCCAAATCAGTATAGCTAGTCATAAGTGCTCCTCAAATTTGTTATTGTATAGATATTAAAATACTAAGGCAACAAACGCTTCCAGTCAAGGTTTCNGCAGGNGNGATTTGAGTACTATCAATATTAAGNGTGTACAGGAAATTCATAAATGTTAATATTTGTTCAGTACTTCGTCAAGAATTTCGTTTGTGGAATGTTCAATGTGAGTCTTGATTTGTGATTTAATTTGGTTTTTCATGGAGTTTGGCAGAGTCGGGAATATGCATTCGGCATCCAAACCACGGCTGCTTTCTGTTCTGCCTTTGAAAAAATAGTATGGTTCTATTTTAAGAACGGCGGCGATTTTTTCAATCATGTCGATGGANGGGAACCTTCTCCCAATTTCTATATCCCCTATATAACTTGTGGCAGTGTCACAATATTCCGCAAGTTTCATCTGTGATAAGCCTTCTTTTTTGCGGAATTCCCTCATATTTTGAATGAAAATTTGCTTCAAAGTCATTTTTATAAGCTAATAGCTGAATTATTGCCTAAACAATCGTCTAAATGACGTATAAAACACTTTACAATTATCGTCAATATGCTTATAATGAGAAATTGTAATTTTTTTAATCACAATGGAGGTTATTCATGAGAAAAATTTTACTTGCATTTGTTGCTGGCATCATCTTGGTAATTATTACAGGCGGATTCGTTTTCGCACAAGCAGCGCCGGTTTTGACCGGCTATTTTGTGGCTGTGGGCGGGCAGACAACAGGGCCGCATAACACGCTGGGGCTTATGGAGTTAGTGAACCGGGGACTGCTAAACAGGGACACGTTTGTCTGGAGAGACGGGATGCCTGACTGGGTTACCGCCGGAACGGTTGGAGAGCTTGCACCTTTATTCCACGGTCTGCCGCCTTCTTTGCCGGCAGCGGCTCATGTTCATGGTGCGGTAGTGCCCGGAATGCCGCCCCCGTTGCTGCCTGACGGGCGTGTACGGAGATGGCACAACAGTTTTGCGCCCGGCGTTGAAGGCAACAGAGTGTTTATAAACACAGGCGTTGGTCTGGGGCCAACCGGTACCCATGCCGCTATGGGTATTCCGCCCATATCCGCAAGCGTATCTTTTAGAGTTTCGGATACTGTGCCCATAACAGTAGGCGCCACAGGAATATTCACGACATGGAGATGGGAACATCATTGGGGTAGTATTATTACCTATAGGAACATAGGACTTGGTGCGCGGGTTATGTACCATTTTAATTTCGCAAGAAATTTTGATAGCTACATAGGCTTGAACTTTGGGTATGTTTTTCAAAGTGTACACGTAGACGACTGGTGGGGAGGAACTCCCCCGGTTGGCAATTCTTTCTTTCTCTGGGGTGCCTTTATCGGTGCCAGGTTTTTCTTCTCAGATGTTTTTGGCATTTATGCGGAAACAGGGGCTAGCTCGCTGCAATTTTTAAGCATCGGCTTGACGTTTAAAATTTAAAAGCAGAAGGGGGCTTGTATGAGAAAGTTAAAAGTTGTTTCGATTGTGTTGGTGTGCTTTGTCGCGCTGGTTTTCGTGTCCTGCCCGGACGTCGTCAACGTTCCTGATGAATTGCCGTGGGGATATGGACCGCCGCCGGATGGATGGATCGGGATTACCGTTACAGGTATACCTTCCCGATATCACGGTAGTTCTAGCGGTGAGTTGGTAGTGTTAAACACAGATTGGGTACCTGTCGCTTTTGTCGCTATAAACTACGTAAGATCTTCCACCACTGTTTGGATTGATGTTTGGCCTGGGACTTTTCATTTTGCATTCTATGATGGTTGGCATTGGCATGATACACGTTATCCGGTACACATCAGTGCGGGAATGAACACCATAACGTAGAGCCAAGTATCTAACCTCGTCTGGTAGTGGTAAAGGAGTTTGTATGAGAAAGTTAAAAGTTGTTTCGATTGTGTTGACGTGTCTTATGGCACTGGTTCTTGTGTCCTGCCAGGACGTCATTAATTTTGTTGACAACGGGAACTCGAATGACTGGACTGACGGCGGCGGG
This sequence comes from Treponema sp., assembly GCA_009786615.1. Next base: position 4,689 of record WQRS01000140.1, read on the forward strand.
CATGGTGGCGGTTCAGGCGAACAAGGCAACGAGGGGCCACAGGGGCCACAGGG
>WQRS01000141.1 GCA_009786615.1 Treponema sp.
GAAAATCTGCAAGTTCACAAACAGGGAAAGTGCTCAAATCGGCGTTGGTATGGTTGCGCGCGGGGAAGTTTCGTTCATCGTTGCCGCAAAAGGCATTGCCGCAGGATACGTGAGCACGCTCCTTTTCCCAAGCATTATCGTGGTTGTATTGGTGACGGTGCTTGTTACCCCGCTGCTGCTTAAGGCGACATTTGCCGGGCAAGCTGAAGCTGATGAACTGCCAAGTGATGAAACTTGCTGAGGCTAGGTGATGAAGCGCTAAAACGCACCCCGCCTTATGGGGCTGCCCACCCAAATGCCTTCGCCCATAAAACTAAGGCGGTTACCTTCGATAAGGATTTGCACGTCTATTACGGTGGGGAATTCTGTGGCGGTGTAGACAATCTGCCTTAACTGGGCAAGATAACCTTCCACGCCGTAAGTGTTAAAGCGGAATTCCTCGCTAAAGCTGATGTACGCCGTCCCGTCCCGAACCGCGGCAGAAAGAACGCGGGTTCCCGGCGGAATGAGCGTGATTAACCCGCGCCGCACTTCATCATCGTTTGGTCCTTCAATTAATGCGTTCAATGTGTCCGTCAGCGGCGTGTTGGTAATGGGAACGCTGCGATTCACGGCGGCGCGAAAAACCATGCCGTTGCGGTCAACCTGCGTGAAATAAATCGTTCTCATCGCGCCTTGCGGCGGCTGTTCCGGCGGAGCTACAATTTGCGGCTGTGGCGCGATGTCGGCAACAGGCGTTAAAGGCTCCGGCTGGGCGATGACCGGTTGAACGAGCGCCGCCGGCTCATGCGGCGGCAACACAGCCACAGGCGGTGGTAAGCCGGCTGGCGGCTGCACAACCGGCGGCGGAGCTGCAACGGGAACATTCTCGCGCTCTGATCTTTCGTTTCTGACGATTTGGATGCTGTCAGTGATGGTTTCGCGGTTGAAAAGGAAAAGACCGTAAATGACAATTATAAAAGTGAGCCAAAAAAGTATCGCCAAATACCTTCTTATCCTCGTGTTTGATGGCGGACGCCCCCGTCCTCTGAGCGGATGAATTGCCTCTTGCCGGGGTTCTTTGCGCTCCGGCTCCATTGCGGACAGCCACGGTTAAATGATAAAGGGAAAAACCCGGCTTGTCAACGCACGCAAAAACGCACCCTCGCGCACTGCGAGACTGCCGTGTTCGATCCTACCATTCATTGCCAACCACCTGCGAAAATCCGTATAAATCAAAACGTGTGGTGAACTCAGGAAGATGCTCAACGCCTGTAGTCACTTGAGCAGCGCCGGAAAAGCGATAGCTCACATCAACAAGGTTGATAATCTGATCCAAAAGCTCCCGCCTCATTCCCATAAAATTCATCAGCAGAAACACGTTGCCCTGCACAAACGACTTTGGCGGAACTTCAATGATGTTGCGCTCCATCCCTTCCGCCCAAAACCTTCCGTTGCCGAACAGGACGTAACTAAGGGAAGAAAGCTCAACCGGAAACGGGTTGGGATTGTCAATCCGCAAACCAACCCTGAAGCGCGTGTTGATAAGTTCTGCCTGAAAAATGGCAATGTCTGTGATTGTAAAAACAGGAGCGCGAACACCGGGAAAAGCGGCGGTGGCTGACACAACAAAAGGCGCACTATAACCGGCATACAGCGCCGCCTGAAAAGAAGCGGCGGCTTCGGCATCATCTGAAAAACGCATCACTGTAATCAGCTTAACTTCGTAATTGTCTTCAGGCGCAAGACCGATTTCTGCAAGGGCTGCGACATCCATAAGAAGCTGCAGCGGAAAAGAAGCGGTATTTTCCTCCGATACAGCAAAGCCGCTGTCCCAGCCTTCTAGCGAAAAGCCTGAATCCGCTGTGCGCCCGTTCACCTCCACCCGCCACGAATCAAAAACAGCGAAAGCAGGTGCCTGAAAAGGATTTTCAATCGTCAGAACAAACGATAACGATAAGTCATCCGGCGTTGCCGCCTGTATCCCGTTAAAGGCAAGCGTTGGATCAGGAAACGGCGGTCTTTGGGTTTCCGGGACAGGCGCGTTCGCGCAGGCAACGATGAGGAAACCGGCTGTTAAAACTGGAAAAAATTGCCGCATATTCATCTATTCTTATCGGCGGTTTTTACTGTAATATCCAGCTATGCGGCAAATTCCTTCAAACGATCCTGTTTGACGTACANCAAAGTGCTGCCTATGTTGCAGGCTTTTTGGTGGGTTACATAACGGCAGCAGGACAGCGAAGACGCGGTTAAAAGGCTATAAATCCCGTTCAGGCATTTTTTGGGACGGCGCACCAGAAGTTTTGTGCCGGGGCTGATTTGGCTTTTCACTTTTGATACTACGCATTCCATGGGGAATACCTGCAAGGCAAAATGAACAACAGAGAAGTCCGAAAGTGAAAAATCTATGTTGCCGCCGTCTTGCCATACCGCGTGAACGTGGCGGCTNAAACCCAAACGGTCGATAAGCTGCTGCGCTTCCCTGATGCAATCTTTGCAGTTGTCGANNACCGTTACTTCAGCGCCTGTTATCTGGTGGAATAAAATTGCGCTAAACGGACAAATGCCGCCGCCAATGCAAAGGACATGATCGCCGCTTGTTATGCTTGCAAGGTCAATTTCCCGCTGAATTACATTNCGGTAATAGTGAGAAGCAAACCAGTAAAACAATTTTGACTTTGCCGCGAGATACTCAATCGCGTGTGTAAATCCAATAATCTTGTGCGTCATTGTCTGTTCCTCCTACAAAAATAATCGCGCAATTTGATTTATCAATCCTCCAACAAATAACGCCGTCACAATGGTTCCTGTGAAAACAAGAAGCGCGACCTTAATCTTGAACTCTTTTGCAAGAACGCCGAACACCGAGATGCAGGGCAGATACATAAGCGAAACAACCCCTGCAATAAACGCCTGTAAATGCGTAAGATTAAGCGCCAGCAATGGGACAACCGACATTTCGCGGCGGACAATGCCCAAAATAAGCGCCACAACACCCTCTTCAGGCATTCCAAGCCAGCCGCTGACAATGGGCTGGGCGTACACTGCTACGATATTCANAGCGCCTGTTCCCGCCAGGAGCGCGGCAAGAACAACGGCGGCAAGCATAGGGATTTCCGCCTCAACCATGAANTGNTTCATGCGGATCATCAATTTTCTGAAATACGCTTTCGGGTCGGGCATCAGAAGATTGGGAACTTCAAGTATCAGCGGATCAACTTTTCCTTTTATGATTTTTCCCGCGACAAGTGCTGTCGCAACGAACAGTGAAATGGCAAAAAGCAGCATTAAAGGCGACATCCACCACGAAAAAGCGGACATCAGGGCAATCAGCGCCCCGACTTGGGAAATGCACGGAACGGCAAAGCAGATAATCGTAGCAATCATCAGGCGCTCTTTGCGGGTTGTCGCNGTTCTGCTTCCAAGAATAGCGGGAACCGCGCAACCCAGCGCCAAAAACACGTGAATTAAACTGCCGCCCTGAACGCCGAGCTTGCGCATAATGTTATCGAAAAGCACGCTGACTCTCGGCAAATATCCTGAATCCTCCAGAAATGAAACCCCGATATAAAACGAAAACACAAACGGCANAATCAGCGCGATAATCCACTGAAAGCTAATGACAAAAATGCCGTATTCCCCNATTAGCACATTCAGGAAAATGCAGGCGGCTGTGCACGGAACGTCATAACCGTAACCGGCAACTGTGCGGACTGCTGTCGCGAATCCTTCCGCGCCCCAATAAAGGTAGCGGTAACACAAATGCCCGCCTTCGTGAATAAAAAAGGCAAAGATAGTTTCAAACAGGTTTCTGAAAAACGGAATGATTAAACCATCTGTAAGCATTATAAGAGGCGCACGAAACCCTCTGCCGCCGAATACAACCACACCAACCAGCAGTGCCAATGCCAAAAACGCAATTGGAAGACCGGGGAAGGGTTTCATCATGCTTTCACCAAGTTTGTCGATGAAGCCCGGTTTGGTGTCGCTTTTCCCGCTTACTCGGCGGGCGATTTCCCTCGCCGATGCCCATGTATCGTCTTCTTTGTGCCGGCACTTGGACGGGCAAGCGCCGTTATGGGCATCTTGCGAAGGCTGTTCCGCCGCATCAAGCAGGGTTTTCAGTTGTTTTTCAAGTTCAGGGATTCCCTGCTTTCTAACGGCTACTGTCGGGACAACAGGAGCGCCCAGCTCCTGCCCCAGCAGNTTTTCGTTGATGGTTATCCCGTTGCGTTTGGCGACATCCATCAGGTTCAGCGCATAAACCGTGGGGATGTTATATTTCAGCAGTTCCAGCGCAAGGTGCAAATTGCGTTCCAGATTGGAAGCATCCAATACACAAATAACGGCTTTTGCCCCGCTTTCCATAAAGCGCGCGGCTACGGCTTCGGCTTCGCTTGTCGGAGTCATGGAATAAGTGCCGGGCACGTCAATTACGGTATATTCTTTTTTATTTGACCTAAACGTTCCTTCCATGTAACTGACTGTAGTTCCCGCAAAATTGGAGCTTAATGCGCGAACACCCGTCAGTTCGGTGAAAAAGACGCTCTTTCCCACATTCGGGTTGCCCATAAGTAAGATTTTATTTTGTTTTTTCAGCACTTTTTCATCTTGCTGAATGTTGTGGCAAAAACTCATGAAGCCTCTTCAACTTCCTTGACGGTTATGCACTCTGCGATATCTTTCCCAAGGGCGATGGTATATGCGCCTTCGACACGCAGCAATACGGGTCCGCCCATAGAATAGCGGTTTTGCAG
>WQRS01000142.1 GCA_009786615.1 Treponema sp.
TTCGTTCTGGGGATCCTTCCAACTGATAATGCCGCGCCGCATCAAAAGTTCGCTGGGTGCCATGGAGGCGTCCCCCACGAGGATGACTTTGTAGTCTGAGCNGAATTGGTTCAAAATATCTGTGGTGCTGATCGCCTTGCGCTGATAGTCAGATGTATCNTCATACAAATAATCGTAGATGCAGTTATGGAAATAATAGAAGCGGATGTCNTTGAAATGGGTAGATTTATGTACGGCAGAGAANAGCCGGCTGCAAAGTTTCGCGTACANGCTCATGGAGCCGCCTTCATCCATCAAAACCANCANTTTNACAGTGTTTTTCCGTGGTCTGTCAAAAACAATTTTCAAAGCCCCGGCATTTTTGCATGTGGCGTTGATGGTTTCATCCAAATCCAGTTCATCTTTCGGGGCGTCAATGCGGGAGCTGAACTGGCGCAATCTGCGCAGTGCCAGTTCAAACTGGCGGATGCCAATGGTTTCGTCCGCCCGATAGCCGATAAAGTTCCGGTTGGCGGATACCTTCACGGCGATGCGGCCGTAAGACTCATTGCCTATCCGAACCGCGGCCAACTTAGGGTCCTTCTGAAACCCGGAATTTCCAAAGCCGGATGTTCCGCCGGTTCCGATCATACGAGTGCCGCGGTGGTGTTCCTTTTTCTGATTTTTTAGCCGCCTTTCCAGAGCTTCCCGCATTTTTTCCAGATTCGGCTCCCCGAGCAACGCCAGAAGATCACTCCGCTCTTCCTTCGTGAAAAAACGAGGCGGCTTGGGATTTGCAATCCACTTATGCACTTGCTCGTATAAATCCGCCGTATCCTCCAAACCTTCAAAATATCGCTGAAAGGCCACATCATACTGGTCGAAGTGAGTTTCGCTTTTCACCAGAATCGAACGGGCCATGTTGTAAAACCGGGAGAGGCTGGCATCGGCTAATCCCAAATGCATGGCTTCCACCAATGTCATCCATTCTACAACGGTAACGGGCACTCCCTCTTTGCGAAGCAAGTAAAAAAAATCTGTAAACATTTGAACTATCCCCTCGCTTTCGGATAAAGTTCACAGCGCATGTTTCACAAAACAAAACAGGCGCTCACGCGCGTTCTCACGGCTCGCGCGATTGAAGCTGCTTCTGCACTACGTCAAAATCCTGGTTCTTTTTCAATAGCGCACCCAGGAACGGCAGGCCTTCATAAATTCGGTCAGGGTCAATCCCGCCGATGATCAGCGCCTGTACCCAATCAAGCAGCTCGCTGGTGCTGGGTTTCTTCTGCAAACCATTAATGCCGCGAAGCCAGTAGAACGCCTTGAGCGTTTCTTCCAGCAGCCTTTCATTTAAGTCCGGATAATGTACGCGCACAATTGTCTCCATCATTGCCCGGTCGGGGAACGCAATGTAGTGGAAAATGCAGCGGCGCAAAAAAGCGTCCGGTAATTCTTTTTCCGCGTTGCTTGTAATGACTACAATGGGGCGGTTTTTCGCGGAGACAGTCTCGCCGGTTTCGGGGATATAAAAATTCATGATGTCCAGTTCCCACAACAAGTCGTTTGGGAACTCCAAATCCGCTTTGTCGATTTCGTCAATCAGGAGCACAACCTGTTCCTCCGACGAAAAGCTTTCGCCAAGTTTGCCCAGTTTGATGTATTGCTTTATATCGGAAACGTCATGATCACCAAATTGGCTGTCGTAAAGGCGCTGCACCGTATCGTAGACGTATAAGCCGTCCTGTGCTTTGGTTGTGGATTTAATGTTCCAAATGATAAGCCGCAGACCGAAAGATTTGGCGATATTTTCCGCCAAAACGGTTTTGCCCGTACCGGGCTCGCCTTTAATCAAGAGCGGCTTTTTCAGCGCTACGGATATGTCTATGCTGTTTTTGAGCTCCGGGGATACAATATAGTCATTCGCTCCCGGTAGTGTCAGTCGTTCATCCATTTGTTATGTTCCCCTTTATCATAATTCAAGATATATTTATCATACCACAATATAACGCAATGATTACGGACAATGTTACTTTAAACAAATTAACGTNNGGCATTAAGGCTACTTGACGTTTTTGATGTCAATAGGTTAAATTTTTTGTATGACAGATGTGAACAACGATGTTTTGGAAGATGAAGATTTTGACACAATTCTTTCGTCTGACATAAGTTTTTCCGGCACGCTCAATTTTGAAAAGCCGTTCCTTATTCGCGGTAGGCTTTCAGGAAATATTGTTGCGCGCGCGGTGCTTGTGGTGGATGAAGATGCCGTTGTNGAGGCTAATATTAACGCGCCGCGTGTGTTTATTCGCGGTTCTGTTAAAGGGGACGTGGTNGCCGCGGAAAAAGTCGAAGTTGCTGTCACNGGCAAATTGGTGGGTAATGTTACCGCGCCTGAGATTTATATGGAAACCGGATGCGTCTTTAACGGGCGCTGCACAATGACTGAAAAGAGGTCTGGGTAATGAAAGGTTTTCCCTTGTTNTGTCTCTTAAATCACAAGGTTTTAGTTTCGGCGATCTGCCTTTTTCTGTTTGCCTTTGCTCCGCTTTTTGCCCGCACTGACTCACTTCAGGCGTTTCGTGATGGTGAGTTTGAGCGTGCTATAGCGATTTCCCGCGGCGAAATTGCTGGAAATCCCAGAAACCTTGAATCCCATGTGATAATTTCCTGGAGCCTTATGTCGCTAGGCCGCCTTGAAGAGGCTCTGGCCTTTGCCACGGCAGGATCGGAAATCAACCGCTATGATGTGCGCATTATTCTCATGCTTGGAGAAATCGCTTTTTTTCAGGGGCGNAACCCGGATGCCCAGCGGTATTTTCAGGAGTTTATCGCCCGCGCGCCTGACGGNCCGCGCAAAGACAGGGTTTACCATTTGCTGGGCGAAGTGTATATGCGCATGGGGCGCTTNCGCCATGCCGATATCGCCCTTACCACCGCTGTGCATCGGGTTCCCAACAATGCCGCGTGGTGGACGCGGCTTGCGTACGCCAGGGAAAATGCCGGGGATTTGATCGCCGCAGTTGCCGCATATCAGCAGGCNATTTACTTAAACTCCCAACTCGGCGATGCCCAGCGCGGGCTTGAGCGGGTGCGGCAAGCGCTTGCCCGGCTTTAGNTTTAATTGATGCAATTTAGCGTTTACACGTTTGGCTGTAAATTAAATCAGTTAGAAACAGAAGCCGTAACGGATGCGTTTTCTCAAGCCGGATTCGCCTTTGTTCCGTGGTCTACTGTACAGCGGCATTCTGCGCCGTTGGCACTCATGGTGATCAACACCTGCACAGTCACTTCCATGGCAGACCAAAAAGCCAGGCGTTTTATCCGCAAGCTCCTAAATTGTTACCCTGATATGTGTCTTATTGTCACCGGATGTTATGCNCAGGTGGAGCAAGAGGCAATCGCCGCATTGGAATCAGGCGCTTCACCNCGCAGGCTTTTTGTCGTTCCCGGTGAGCGCAAAGACCGCCTTTTGACCTTGCCCCCATTGTTAAGCGGTAAAGAGAAAGCCGCCATACCCGCTATGCTTGATACATGGTTCGCCTCTCTTTCTCCAAGTGCGCCAGGAACAGTAGTTTCATCAGGAACTACTGTTCCTAAAGAATCAGATGGTTCCTTCAGCTTTCAGCCTGAAAGATTTGCTTCGCACTCGCGTGCATTGCTAAAGGTGCAAGACGGCTGTGATCGGCGCTGTGCTTATTGCCGGGTGAGCATTGCCAGGGGAAAAAGCCGCAGCCGCCGCGCGGAAGAAGCGCTTGCCGCGTTAAGATCACTTGAAAATCGCAAGTTTTCCGAGGTTGTAATTGCCGGTGTGAATATAACCCAATATTGGGATTCCGGTTCAAAGCTTGACCGATTAAACTTTGATCTTGGCGCTTTATTGGACTTTTTTTTGGCGAACACAGAATCTGTACGCTTGCGGCTTTCCTCACTGGAACCTGACTGGCTTTCTCAGGCAAACTTGAGCGCCTCAACCGGAGTTTTTGCAAACCCGCGTATTCGTCCGCATTTTCACATTTCGGTGCAATCAGGAAGCGACACGATAATAAAAAAAATGAACCGCTCATATACCAAGGCTGACATTGAAAATGCGGTAAGTTTTTTTCGTTCTGTCCGCGAGGATCCGTTTATCGCCTGCGACATAATCGCAGGGTTCCCCGGCGAAACGGAAGCTGACTTTGAGGAAACCTTCGCGCTCTGCCAGCGCCTGCGTTTCGCATGGATACACGCCTTCCCGTTTTCAGCCCGTCCGGGAACCGCCGCCGCCGGTTTCCCAAACAAAGTGAGCGAGCGGGAAGCGTCGCGGCGTGTAGAGCGGCTTACAGAACTTGCCGCCGCTTGCCGCCATGAATACATTGAACGCTGGCAGGGAAGGGAAGTGGAGGCCGTCGTACAGGCCGGTAAAGAAACAAGCGCGCATATACCCGGTATAATCGCGGCAGTTTCGGAAAATTACCTGAAACTGCTTGTTTCATGCGGCGGCGCAGAAGCGCCCGCCCCCGGAAGCCTCATCCGTTGCCGCATTGGCGGCTGTATCGCAAGTGAAAATCCCCGCTTTGATTCAACAGCGGAGTTGTCATCAGTTTCAGGCATTTGCGCCGCGGAGGAAATTTCACCGCGCAGCCTTAAAGCCTCTTGACCTTCGTGCGGGAATTGTGTATACCTGAATAAAGAATGTTTTTTCACGGGCCGCTAGCTCAGTTGGTAGAGCATCGCCCTTT
>WQRS01000143.1 GCA_009786615.1 Treponema sp.
TAGATAAGGAAGGCACTACCCCCCTCATTTTGTTGAATTCATCACGTGTCATGCGGTACCTATCCTGTGCCTAAGCACGGCGATGCGGATTGCTTTGGGTTCCCATACCCGTTCCCAGTTTTCGCCGTCGGCAAGCTCGGCGTTTCCCGGCGTTGGGTTTTCCGCAGTGCGGTTTTTTCCAACCCATTTAACCCCTCTGGGGTGGAGGATAAAGTGCCGCCTGGTTACAAGAAAGTCTTTATGGGCAAGGGCTTTGCGCTCAGTCTCGCTCGGAGTTACCCCATTTCCCGGCGCAAAGCCTATCGCCGCATTTCCGAACAGGTAAGTAGTATAGACCTTCGCTCCGCCTGCCAAAGTCTCCACAGGGCAGCCGTCATCGGCTATAACCCGTCTGCCAAGAAAGGACTGGAATTCAGGCGCTGTGTTTGTGTCGCCCACGTTTACCCTTGCGTCCAGCACTTCTTTCTTGGCAAGGTCAGACCTGACCGCCGAATGGCACACCATGCCAGTAAGATTCTCAGAGCTGTCCCCAAGAAGACTGATAGCGTCAATAAGCAAATCCCTGCTGACCGTCTCGTCAGGCAAATCAAGCATGTTGCCGGACATGGACGGGGAGCCAAACACGCCTGTAAGTATTGAAATCAACGTCCGTTGCTCCGATCTTACCCAGAAATCAGAGGCAAGTTCGCCTATCGCCATCAGAGCGTCATCGCCAGCCAACGCGCTTGCCAGCTCGTTAGCTCCCCATGCTTTTGCCCTTATGAGTACGGTAGCAATATCAAGCCCGGCCTGTATCTTTCCAGGAACAAGCTCCCTTTCATCGGACATGACTTCGTCATCGCCAGTGAGATCGTTCCANTGCGGCATATTCACAGTNGCGCCGCCGCCGGGGACATTCAGGCCGGGGACAATCCCTATTATTCCAGCGGCCCGCAATTCAGATTTTTCCTCGGTTCTCTGGATCATGTACGGATCAAAGACTTCGGGTACAATAACATCAGACAATAATGTAGCCATAAAAATTACTCCTATGATTGTTTTCAGCCTCAGCTTGAGGCTTCCTCCGCTTCCTTCTTTAGCCTTCCGGCGCGCGCGGGGTCTTCTTTAAAAATCCGTCCCTGTTCAGTAAGATTCCAGTTTTTGCCTTTCATGAACGGATTCGCGACTGTCGGCTTTGCGGAGGTTGATCCTGGTGCCCCGCCGCCTGAGCTAGTGACATTGACAAAGAATTTTCCCTCGTCAGTGCCAACAAATGCGTTTACCGTATCTGCAATGCTCCGATAGTCATCGCCAAGCAGCTTTTGAGCGCCGTCAACTTCCTTGAAACTAAACTTGAACCTGTCCTTAAACAGGCTGCGGAAAATGCCCGCCTTGCTCCGGTCAAAGCCCTGTACGCCGTCCATTGCCTTGTCAAGCTCGGCGCTTTCCAAAGTGCCAAGGTATTTGGCGTAAAGCTCTTCAAATTCGGCCTTGCTTTTCACAGCTGCCTTTTCATGGTCAGCAAGCTTGGCCGTGTGCATGTCCTGAAATTTCTTGATTTCAGACTCATACCAGGCTTTGGCTTCATCGCTTCCGGCGGCTTTAACTTTCGCCTCAAGCTCCTCGATGCGCTTCTGAAAGGCCGATTTCTCGGTTTCCCGCTCCTGAGTAGACTTTTCAATCCGCTCTTTGAAGTCCTTGTTTTCTTTCAGCACGCTGTCCCGGTTGACCTTTATGCCGGTGGTATCCGCTTCATGTTCTTTCAGGATTTTTTCAATCCGTTCATCCGCGTTTTCCACGCCCTCAAAAAAACCAGCCAGGAATTCCTTATTCATTGGCATTGCATATCTCCTTGTGCAGTTTCCGATCCCCGATCTTGCGCCCCGCGCTGGAAACCGTTGTTTTTTCCATCCGTCCCCGACGTGCGCCGCTCCCCCGGAGGCTTATGCGCTAATGGTTAAAGATAATTGTAATGATTGAAAAAAAATAAACGATATTAAGCGGGAAGTTTTTCGCGGAATGTCAAGCGGTTTTGTGATTTTTTAATGCGGATGTCTAATTTGTACTTGAATTATGCTGATTGGCATCGACGGTAAATTCCTTCATCTCTCCACATTTTGCGCATTTCAGAATGTAGATAATCCCAGTAACGTTCTTCTTTCGTTTATCTTGATTAAATACCTCATGTTGATCTTCAATCTGCCATTTGTGTTCGTGCGGGGGCTTATTCCACTCGCCGGTAATGAGAAATCGCAATAGCTTAATCATCCGTATGNCTCCTNTNNTTTATACGCCCAATCAGCCGGGCGCTTATCGTTGCCTGTTGCCTCNGTNTCCTTGCTTATATAAAACAGCGTTGGCTTTGCAAAATCATCCTCATACACGGTAAAGTCGCACCCCCTGCCGTCTGTCCGGCCTGAAAACCTGTCAATCAACCGGGCTGCCCGTGATATTGAACACCCGACATAGTTGGCAACGTCTTTTTGCCTGACCCCTTGCGGGTGCATTGACCTGAACAGTTCCTTTGCTTTTTCAGCCTGGACGGTATCAACATTGCCCCGACCCGTTTTCTTTTTCGGCTCTGGCGGGGTCTGCGCTGTTATATAACCGCCGATTAAATCATTCAGCAGTCGGGTCAGTGAAAGCCCTTGCTTTCTGGCAATACCGGCGAAAGTCTCTTTGGCGTCGCGGGGGAGGTGGAACAGGATTACCGAGTTGGTATCTTGCGGTACTGCCTCTCCCATTGCGAAGTCGAAGAGCAGTTGGCCGGGTGCGTCACCTTTCGGCAATCGTTAGCCTCCATCACTCGCTTTGGTTGATTCCTTGTCCTCGAACTCATCACAGCAGATAACGCCCGTGTCACTATCTCCGAAGGGGAACTCTTTGAAGCGCTCCTTTCCGTCTTTGTCCAAACAGCGAACCGTCAGCGTCTCAGGCGTAGGACGGGAAAAGGGAAAGAGCAGTTTCTTGCAGGATATACAGCTTTTTGTTTTTTCATGCATGGCTTTATACCCCTTGCCCTTGTTTGCCCAGTTCTTTGCAATCCTCGCCGCCGATTTTTGTCTCCCCATAGTCGGCTATTCTTTTGTTCAGAATGTCCAGATTCGTCTTTACAAGGTTTAACTCGTCAATCGTTACCTGTTCGGTCAGCAAAAATGATCTCGTGAAGTCAATGAAATCCTGTATGTACTTTCTCTGCTTTATAACCTGTAACACGTTTATTTACCTCCTGTCTGGTTTTCCCTCTGAACAAATGTTCACGCATCTGCTTTCTCCAGGTATTATTTTATTGTAGAATTACACCTACAATATGTCAATAGGAAATGTAGAATTATGTCTACTTTTTACAAGATTTACCGATAATTGGAGCATGAAGGGAATGACAATATCAGAGATGGCGCAGGAGTTAGGGCTTGCAAGAAAAACCGTGGAAATGCGCCTGTTACGCCGTGGTCATAAACCTATATCGTATGAAGCGATTTATGACCAAGCGGCGTTTGATGATATTAAGAAAACTCCCGGAAAAGGTCGCCCGAAGAAATCTAAACCCTAACCGTCACCCTCGGTAAGTAGCTCCGCTCAGGCTTCATCCTTAACCCATGGGGCCGCACTACCGCCCCTAATCGCTGATACTCCCGCCGTAAACCAGCAATCCGATTTTTACTTTGCCGCCAGTATCCCCGCATCAATGGGTCAGTGTCTTTAACCGTGGCAAGCAAGCTCAGGTTTTCCCGCTCCCGCCTCATTGCAGTTTCAAGTTTCCGCTGTTGTTGTTCGGCTTCGTACAAAGTCAGTTTTCGCCCGTTCCACATTACGCCGTCGGCATTACGCTTTTTTATCTGGGCCAATTCTTCCGGGGAATGTGACCGCTGGCTTACCCCGATCACAAACGGGTAGGCGATATGCCGGCAATTCCAGTATCCAATAGGACGCCCTTCCAGATAGTGAACCGCGCCGTCAATATCAACCGCTTTTTCAAGGTTTTGCAGTTTCCCGTATTCGCTGTTGGTGAAAACGTGGCCCTGTGCGTCTTCGTGATCCGGCGCTGAATGTTGATGCGCCGAAAGCTCCCATCCGTCCGCGCCTATCTCCGTAGCTATCTGTTTTTGGATGTCCTGGACAATGCCGGTAAACTCGCCTACCAAGTCCCTGCGCACCGCTGAATCCATCCGCATTTTACGCCCGCTTGCGTAGCTGATGGTGCTTATCCCCTGTTGAGCAAGCTCTCGTATCGTTTTCCGCATCACGCTGGGTAAGTCCGCGCCCTGCATGGCTATCAGGCGTGTCATTTTACCGATGGTATTCCGATAGTCAGTACCCACGGCCCCGCTTTTCGCCATATGCCTGTATCGCCCGATGGCGGCCATGAGCATATAACCAGCCCTTGCCCTGAACGTTTCCAGGGGCGGAAGCGCTGCGCCCTTTCGGGCAGCAAGATCCGCTCCTTCGGTGTAACTGAGCGTGACGGCGGTATTGAACAGGCGTTCAAGGTCTCTTTCGTTTGCCCGGTGCGCCAGGTCAAGCCTGCGGTTGGCCCTCCTTATGTCAGCGTTCAGGTCGGCGGGGCCTTGCTGTGAGTGGAGGTACGCCCGGAGCTCTTCGGGGGACATAGCCTGTATCCGCCTTACCCGTTCACCGGCCAGCATGAGGTACTGTTCTTCGGCAAGCCATAGGCGGTTTGCTATCCGGTTTGTGTAG
>WQRS01000144.1 GCA_009786615.1 Treponema sp.
GGCGAAAATGCGACTGGTGAAAAAGCGGAAAACGCGATCAGAAATTTTCACAAAGCAAAAATCAGGACACTCGACTCTTTTTCTGCGGCAATTGCCAAAACAGCCGCTGCCCGTTACGGAATAAGCCCCGATTTTTCAACTGATGATACGGCTCTCCGCGACCTGGCGCGCGAAGCCGCATTGCGCTTTGTGCTTGACAACCGCGAATCACCCGCAATCAGGCAGCTTTTGGTTGATCACAGAATCAGAAAGTTAAGCGATGGCATTTTCACGTCCGTTATGCTTGAACATAGCCCAATTTCAAATCCGCCTGATTATAAACTAATGCTTAAAACACAAAAAGAAGAAATATTAAAAATATGGCAAGAAAAATCCGGACAGCTTCTGCAATTTACAAACAGCATTAGCGATTCCTTGCGGGAATGTAAAGCCATAAAAAAAAGCATAAAACTCACAACGCATTTGGAAAAATATTTGCTTGAACAGTCACCGCCGCTTTTGCCCGATATTACATTGCTTTTTGAAACAAGTGAAGAAAAAGCGGATTTTGATCTTAACGGGAAAAACCCTTTTTCGCAAATCAGGCAGCAAATGAAGGCGTATTTTGATTTTTACGGGGAGATCATTGGTGAGCGGACACCTTCGAATTACGGAAATGAATACCAGGAGATTGTAAATCTTTTCGGACAGATAAAGGGAAAAAATAAAGATGGACTTTATTATTCCCTTGAATCTGTTGCAAATTACGTGCTTAATTTTAATTTATCTTCAAATCTTTTTTCCTTAATCGAAAAATTTCAGAATGAGTTTAATGCAAAAAAAAGAGAAACATCTCTTTTGCGGTTTAACGATGTCGCTCACCTTGCGGTTGACGCATTAAAAAATCACGCTGATATACGCAAAATACACAAAGATACTTTGCGCATGATCATGATTGATGAGTTTCAGGACAACAATGCGCTCCAGCGTGATTTAATTTATTTGCTTGCAGAAAATACAGACCGCACTGAAAAAGGAATTCCCAAACTGCAGGAATTAGAAAATAACCGTATGTTTTTTGTGGGGGATGAAAAGCAGTCTATTTACCGTTTTCGCGGCGCAGATGTTGCGGTTTTCAGGAGTTTAAACAAAGACATGGGTAATATTCCGGGAAGCGGCGGGCTTGAACTCTCATGCAATTACCGTTCCCAACCTGCTCTTATCGCCGCATTTAACTATATTTTTCAAAAAGTATTTTTTCCCGTTCGCGATGATGTTCCTGATTATGAAGCATCATACTCAAGTGTTCATGCGCCAGAAAGCGCGCCTTCTTTTGAAAAACCTTTAGCGCATTTTTGTTTTTTAAATGCTGAAGAAATCCCTGAACAAACAGAAAGCGGAATTAAATCACAAGACCTTGAGGCTATTTTTATTGCAGGAAAAATNCANGAAATGGTTTTGNGCAAAGAAAAAATTCCAAAACGAAACGGGCAGGAAACTGTTTGGGAAGATTGTACATGGAACGATTTTGCGGTTTTACAGCGCTCTTATGCGCATCAAGGAACACTGGAAAAATATTTCCGCGAGTTTGGGATTCCCTATAACACCGACAGACCGTCAGGACTTTTTAACGATGCTCCAATACTCGATCTTTGCGCTTATATAAGACTTTTGGTTTACCCCGAAGATCGCATCGCATACGCCGCCCTTATCCGCTCGCCATTTATGCGCTTAAGNGATCTAACATTGGCTGTTTGTTTATTAAGCGAAAATCCNGCCCCCTTTGCCGAAGAAAACGAAATATATATTCCTGAAAGCGATTTNNNGCTTTACCGCGATGCACGAAAAAGATATAACCAATTGCGCGAGGAAAGCAGAGTTCTTTCNGCAACTGAACTTGTAACAAAACTTTGGTTTGAAGAGGGCTACCGCTACGAAACAATTTGGACAGAATCCGCCCAGGCATACGAAAGTCTTTTTGATCTTTTTTTCAGCCTTGCAAGTGAAAGTGATGAGCGGGGAAAAAGCCTTGCAGAATTTATCGAGTATATTGATGACATAATGACGCATGAAGAAAAACCGGATGTTAAAGATTTGCCAAGCGAAGGTCAATCCGGTGTAAAAATTTTATCTATTCACAAAAGCAAAGGTCTGGAATTTCCTGTTGTGTTTATATATAACTGCGCACAACAGGGAAACATTAGAGACTCAAACGAGTTAATAAACTTTCACGAGAAATATGGTGTTATCCTAAAAATACCGCGTGCAGAAGAATTACCTGTTGGCGGAAATTATTTCCGCCAGATTTTGCTTGAGGAAAAAATAGCAAAAGACACAGCGGAGCTGAGGCGTCTGCTTTATGTGGCAATGACAAGAGCTGAATACCGTGTTTTTCTTACGTTTACTTTGCCTAAACAAAACAAAGATGAAAAAAAAGACAATGACTTAAGCGGGAAGGAATTTAGTGAAGAAGTAATTCGCGAGCGGCTTGCGCAATTGGCAGAAAAAACAGAAGTAAAGCGGAAAACATTTCTTTCGCTTTTATCGGAAGTTCTTTCAGAAAGCCCGGAAAACATTTGCGATATACAGATAATTCCCGCTTCGCAAAACCGGATAAAAAAACAGCCCCTTCCGAAAAGCCAAAAGGAAACTGCGCTGGCAGCAACTTTATATTATGAAAATGCCGAACTTCTTCCTGAAGGAAAGGCGGGAATTTCAAACCTTGACGCAAGCAGGCTGCAAAACAAAATGCAAATCACAGATGCAGTTATAATTGAGACTGAAACTCCTTTTGACATTCTTGTTAAAAAAGCAAAAATTAATGCGGCGGAAGCGGGAACTTTAGTTCACGCGGTTTTGGAAGCCCACATTAATAATGCGCCAACTTTCATTCCGGCGAAAATAAGAGCGCGCATTGATAATGAAAAAGTCATGCAGGATCTTCTAACCCACGCAAAAAAAATGACAGATACGTTTTTTGCTTCACAGTTGGGAAAACGTGTAACATCGGCAACATATAAAAAGCCGGAATTCCATTGTTACACTAAAGTTAACGTTGAAGGAAAACCAATAATTTTGACAGGCAAGATGGATTTGCTTTTTGAAGAACCGGACGAAGTTGTGGTTGTGGATTTCAAAACTGACCGTGTTGAAAAGCCTGAAGATCATTTGAATCAGCTTGCAACGTATTACCAAGCGGCATTTGATATTTTTGGGAAGCGCGTTTCTGTGTGGCTTTTTTATCTGCGTTCCGCAAGCGCTGTGAATGTTACAGAAAACGTGCGCCAAATCTCTTTGGAAGATTTGGCAGCACAAGCATTGCAGGAAAAAAATCTTACTGATACATTATAACAAACGGTCTTGGATGAAGTTCCATCACTTCCTGCGGAGTCATAAGCGGAATGTCATATATAGAGCCAAGCGTTTGCGGATACCAAAGCTTAAAACCGTTCACAGGCATATTTGTATACCGCGTGGTAAACGTATAAAGGGAACGCTTCATCTCCGGAGTGCCGATGCCGGATGCGTTATGCACAAGCCTTACTCTGGTAAAACGCCTTGTATCAACAGCCCTCGGCTGGCTAATCATGCGCCAGTGGAATTGATGAATCACCAGAAGACGCTCACCGGGAAGATTGTTTTGAATAATGTAATCTTCCATAATTTGCTGGATGTGGTTAATTTCGGCAGCGCTTACCGTGCCTATTTCTATCATTGGTCTGTCAGTCCGCCACTCAGGGTCGATGGCGAGGTGAACATTAGGATAATGAAGCCAAGGGAGCATTCTCCGCATCGCATGTTCCGGCGTGAAACGTCCAATTTGGTGATCGATAAAAACGAGCATATCGTGTTCCAATGCGAAGTGAATCCACTCCCTCAACACATTTTCGTTGATATAACCAATTTCACCTTCAGGCCAAACCGTACCGAAAATAATATAAAAACCTATGCGAACCCCTCTGGTTCCTGAAAACTGGCGGTACTCAGCGGCAAGCCGAATCAGCCTTTGGCGCAGTTCCTCTTTTGGATAACGCCCAAGAATTCCCATGTGGTAAGAAAGCGGGTGACCGTAATAAGCAAGGATATAATAATTCAGTAAAATCGATTCTTCCCGCGCCGCAATTCGAGCCAAATGTTCACTTTCACTTGCAACCCAGTAGGCATTGGGAGTGTTCTCTAAATTTATTGCCCGCGCGTGTTCGATAAAAAAGGCCGCCGGGAAAACACGCTGGATAGCATCGGCATTGACGCTGAATGCAAGAAGGAAAAAAGGAACGAAGATGTAACGAAATTTAACTAGATTTAATGGAGAAAATGCAAATGTCATACTATACATTACGGCAAAAATAAGGAAAAAAACAAGTGGTCGCGCCTAGTAAATGCAAGATTACCGAAGCCCAAGCGCCTGCTCAAACGCAATACGCGGATCCGCCGCTCGCCGTGTTCGCGGATTAAGTGTTCGCGCGGCGGCNATNAAAGCGCGCAGATCGCTTCCTGACCTTTCAAACAGATCCCTGAAAAAGTGATCTTCTTCGTGGTAAAGCCTGAATAAGTCAAGGTATGCAAGGTTCACAGGAAAATCATCGGAGTAGAAAAAGCGAAAACGGTCGGTGTAAAAAAGCTCATCGTACTGCTCTCTGAACTTTGCCCGGCTGGCGGCGATGATTTCGTCCCTGCGCTGCAAGCG
>WQRS01000145.1 GCA_009786615.1 Treponema sp.
CACCGTTTAACGCACACTTTAAAAAGTAATGCCGCTCATCTGGGGAGCTCAAGCTTACGTGCTGCTGCAGCTAATCTTGAGAGCCTATTAAAATACGGAAATAACTTGTCTACAGACGAGCATCTGTTGATTCTTAAATCAGAACTCGCGTATGCTCTCGCGGAACTTACTCAGGAAATTAGCGATAATGCAAAATTAAGGAAAACTGATGCGGATGCGCAAAATGCCAAAGACAGCTATTTCGGGAATATACAGGAATTAATCCGTGCGCCTGTCAAGGAATCCGCTCAAGCGTTGATTGAAGAGATCGCCGCAATGCTTAATACTGGAAATCCTGACTGTTTGAAACTCGCTCTTCTTTTGCGCCAGATTCCAACAGACAATTCAATTCATCCATTGATAGAAGAATTGATTCAGAACATAGAAAATTTTGATTTTGAGCAGGCTGCTGTTGTCCTCTCAGATTTAAAGCTTGAGTGGGGAATAAACAGCACTGACGAACATAATTTAGCATAGGGGAGGGGAGGCAGACTTTATGATTCCTCAAAAAAACAATAGCATATTGATCATTGATGATGATAAAGTAAACTTAAAAATATTGACGCACATATTAAACGCTGATTATACGATTTATACTTCAACAAGCGGTCTAAGAGGTATACGCATTGCAAGAGAATATATTCCCGATCTTATTTTGTTGGATATATTAATGCCTGAAATGGATGGGTACCAAACACTTGCGGAACTAAGAAATAAAAAAGAGACAAAAAAAATACCGATAATTTTTATCACGGGACTTGACAGTGAAAATGACGAAGAAAAAGGACTTGCGCTTAATGCCGCAGATTACATAACCAAGCCATTTAACAATGTAATTGTTAAACTGCGTGTTCGAAATCAAATCCAAATTGTCAATCAATTTCGCACAATAGAATATTTATCGCTGCACGACCAATTAACAAAAATAGCAAACAGGCGGAATTTTGACGAAAAGATACATAGGGAATGGGCAAGAGCGGTGCGGGAAAAAGAGCCGCTAAGTGTTTTAATGGTAGACATAGATGACTTTAAAAAATTTAACGATTTACACGGTCACCAAAAAGGTGACCTTGCCCTGCAAAAACTTGCCGAAACCTTATCGGACGCACTTATGCGTCCCGGCGACTTTGCCGCGCGTTGGGGCGGCGAAGAATTCGCAATTATACTCCCAAACACTCCCTTGCAGGGAGCAATGACAATTGCCGAGCGGTTGCGCGAAAGTGTTCAGGCGCTTGTGATTCCGGATGCTGACGGTCAAGAACTTAAAGTTACAATAAGCGCAGGTGTTACATCGCAAGTTCCGACCACGGAAAGCTCAATCGTCGAATTAATCAGAAACGCTGATAATGCCCTTTATGCCGCAAAGCGGGACGGCAAAAACAGAATATACAGTTCATGATTAAAGGACACCTCTAAAAGCTTCAGTTTTTGAGGTGTCCTTAAGTTGCTTAGATCTGCTTGTAGATGTCCGCCATTTCAATTCCTGAAAGCATTGCATCCCAGCCTTTGTTGCCCGCTTTCGTTCCTGCGCGCTCGATTGCCTGTTCTATTGAGTCGGTTGTCAAAATGCCGAAAATAACCGGCAAGCCGGAATTCATGGCGGCATTGGCGACACCTTTGGCGGCTTCCGCTGCAACGTAATCAAAGTGCGGCGTTGAACCGCGGATAATGGCGCCAAGGCATATCACCGCGTCGTATTTGCCGCCTTTGGCGAGTTTCATTGCAACAAGGGGAATCTCAAAAGCGCCGGGAACCCTTACCACTGTAAGGTCTTCTTCCTTGCCGCCGTGCCGCTGAAAACAATCCAGCGCGCCTTCAAAAAGCCGCTCGGTGATCATGCTGTTAAAGCGCCCGACCACGATTGCAAAGCGCTTACCCTCACCGCGTAAATTTCCGTTAATTTGTGCGTACATACGTTCTCCTTATACCAATTCAAGCTTATGTCCNAAGCGTTTTTTCTTNGTCAAAAGATAGTCCCTGCTTTCATCGCCGGGATTTATCTCTATGCGCAAAACCTCGTTTATACTGATCCCTGCCTGCATTAAAGCATCGCTTTTATCAGGGTTATTTGTCATNAGCTTAACCCCTGAAACTTTTAAGTCTTTTAAAATCGCACCGGCAATTGCATAATCGCGCTCATCGCTTTGGTGTCCCAATTTAATATTTGCGTCAACAGTATCAAGCCCGTCGTCATCTTGCAAAGCATAAGCGCGGATTTTTTCAGTAAGCCCAATGCCGCGCCCTTCCTGGCGAAGATACACAAGCACGCCGCCTTCGGCATTGATGCGCGAAAGAGCCTGACTTAGCTGACCTGCACAGTCACAGCGAAGCGAGCCAAAAACTTCCCCGGTCATGCACTCTGAATGTATTCTAAAAAGAGCGTTACCTGCATCATACGGCTTTTGCGAGACTAAAGCTAAATGCGGCTGTTCCGGGTTGTATGGATTTTCATAGCTGATAATTTTGAATGTTCCTGCCGCAGTTGGAAGCCTGCTTTCCGCAAGGCGTTTGGGCGGCGGGGTTTGCGGCGCAGAGTCAGGAATTTCGTTGTCGTGTATTTTCCGCCATTCCTTCAATTTTTCTATTGTGAGTATTCTAAGCCCATGTTCCTCCGCCATCCGCTCAAGGCGGGGAAGCCGCGCCATCGTTCCGTCATCGTCAAGAACCTCACAAAGGATTCCTGACGGGTAAAGACCTGCAAGGCGCGGCAAATCAACAGAAGCCTCAGTGTGCCCATCGCGCACAAGCACCCCGCCGGGTTTAGCGACCAGCGGGAAAATGTGTCCGGGACGGCAAAGGTCTTCCGGACAGCTTAGCGGATTTATCATCACTTTGATGGTAACATCGCGGTCATAAGCGGAAATCCCTGTTGTCGTTCCTTCTAGAGCATCAACGCTGACGGTAAAGCCCGTTGTATGAACCGAGGTGTTTTTCTGCACCATCATCGGCAGTTCAAGCTCCGCCGCCCGCTGGGGCGTTATTGACTGGCAGAGAAGCCCTTTCGCGTGGGTTGCCATAAAATTGACGCCTGAGGTGTTACCTTCTCGGCGGCCATAACAACATCACCTTCGTTTTCCCTGTCCTCGTTATCGGTAACAATAATCATTTTTCCTTGCCGGATTTCCTCAATGGCATCTTCAACACTCATGTAAACACTTTTTTCTGACATCGTTTTCTCCTTGTTATAAAAAGCTAATATCCTAACTCAAGCATTCTTTCGATGCTAAGTCCGTTTGTTTCCTTGTTTTTTGCCTGTGCGATAAACGGCGCTAAATACCTTTCAACGTAACGCCCGATAATGTCGGTTTCCAAATTCATTTTATCGCCGGGTTTTTTGTATTTCAGCGTGGTGTCTTCAATTGTCACAGGTATAACGTTGACCGTGATGATTGACCCTGATATCTTGGCGATTGTAAGGCTGATTCCGTCAAGCGCGACGGAGCCTTCAGGAACGCACAGCCGCAAAAGCTCTTCGGGCACTTCAACCGCGAGGTACACATTGTTGGCTGTTTTGGAAAGTTCGCGTATAGGCACGGCGGCGCTGACGTGACCTTGTACCATGTGCCCGCCCATGCGCGTAGTCGGCAGCATCGCGCGCTCAAGGTTGACTTTGCTTCCCGCGCGCAAAAGCCCAAGTGTTGTTTTTTTAAGGCTTTCGGCTAGCGTAAAAACCGTGAATGTGTTGGCGCTCAATTCCGCGACCGTTTGGCACGCGCCCTCAACGTTAATCGAATCCCCGTACTTTGTCTGCTCAAGCACTTTTTCAGCCTGAATCACAAGACGTGCCCTGCCTGATACATGTGTTATCGCGGAGACAGTTCCAACTTCTTCAACTATTCCTGTGAACATACACCCTCCTCACGATTAACTTCAAAAACCGTCTGCGCTCCTAAGCGGCGAAAAGTTCCGCTTTCAAACCGAATTGCCTGACTCATGGAATTTAAGCCGAGGTCAGAAACAGAGTTTATTCCGCTGCCCAAAATAAGCGGGGCAATAACAATAGTAAGGCGTTCCCAAAGCCCCTCCCGTAAAAAAGAACTGAACACTCTAGCGCCGCCTTCAACCAGCACCGATTGTACGCGCTGCTCCGCCAGAGCCTGCAACGCCGCCGCAATTGGAATGCCTGTATTGGCTTTTGCCTTTTGCCCGGTATTAAGCGGAAGCGGAATGAGTATCGCGCCAAGGGCTTTCAATTGCTCAGCTTTTTTTGGGCTTGCGTCATCGCGGTGAATAATGATGGTTTTTCCCAAAGGGACACATCGGTTTTTTTGGCTTTCGCCGGCGGGTTCAGGCTGCGGTCTTGAAAAAAGTTTCGCCGTTTCTTTGATTGACAAGCGGGAATCCAAAACCACGCGGGCGGGGTTGCGCCCCTTAACAAGCCGTACTGTCAGTTCCGGGTCATCGGCAAGTGCGGTTCCGCCGCCCACCAGCACTGCATCGTAACAGGCGCGAAGACCGTGTACCATGCGCCGCGATGCTTCGCAGCTTATCCAGCGGGAACTGCCGTCAAGCGCGGCGATTTTGCCATCCAGCGTTTGCGCCAGTTTCAGGTGTACATAAGGACGCCCAAGGCGGTGAAAGGTAAAAAAGGCGCGATTCAGCTCTTCTCCCAATTCGGCGTTAAG
>WQRS01000146.1 GCA_009786615.1 Treponema sp.
GCATTGCCGGTTTGCAAAGTTATGCCGCGACTCTTGAGTACCTGCGCGGTAAGGGCGTTTTGGTTATCGCCGACATTAAGCGGGGGGACATTGCCGACACCGCAAGCCGTTATGCCCGCGCCCATTTTGAAGGTGAGTTTGAGGCGGATTTTGTTACGCTTAACCCGTACATGGGAATGGACTCCATTCAGCCGTGGCTGCAATGGGCGGACAAAAAAGGCAAAGGCGCGTTTGTGCTTGTGCGCACAAGTAATCAGGGCAGGCGGGATTTTCAGGAACTGGAAGTAAGTGATGCAGACGGTCAATCTTCGAGCGGGCGGCTTTTCCATTCAGTCGGCGAGAAACTATCCAGGCTTGCCTGCGGCCGCTTGGGTGCGCACGGCTACGGTGCTTTCGGCGCTGTTGTCGGCGCAGACCCGCAAACTCTTGCAGAGCGCGAAGAAACCGCCGCCATCCGCAAACAGCTTGGGAACCTTTTTTTTCTTATACCAGGCTACGGCGCGCAAGGCGGAGCTGCGGCGGACGCGGCATTGCTTTTGCACAAAGGCAACGGCGGAGTAGTGAACTCATCCCGCGCCATTTTAAAAGCGTGGCAGACTATGGCTGAAAAAGAAGGGCGCGATTTCTCATCAGTCGATAACGCTTNCGCGGCTGCATCGGCGCGTGNGGCGGCGATTGAGATGCGCGATGCNATTTTGGNGGCCGNCNAGATAAAAAGCTGCATCTTTANGGAATCAGTGATTCCTTAAAGAATCAANACAAAGGTTCCGATGATAATGAGCGCGCCGCCAACAATCGCCCTAAGTGTAAGCGGNTCGTGCAAAACGGCAAAAGCCAAAATCATGGCAAACACAACACTTGATTTGTCGATGGGAATTACTTTTGAAGCCGGNCCCAATTGAAGCGCCCGCAAATAAAAAAGCCATGAAGCGCCCGTCGCAATTCCTGAAAGTATCAAAAACAAAAGTCCCCGGCGGTTAATGCCATCAAGCCCGCTTTGCGCTCCGGTTATAAAAACAATCGACCACGCCATAACCAATACCACGACTGTGCGAATAGCGACAGCGAGATTTGAGTTAATGTCTTGCAGTCCGATTTTTGCGAATATAGAAGTTGCTCCCGCAAAAAGCGCTGACAATAAAGCATAAACAGGCCACATAGATTCCTCCGGATCATGTATAATTTAAATGTTCAAAAAACAAAAGCGTGTTTTGTTAGGGAATCAGTGATCCCTAGATTTCTTCTTTTTCGTTAGTCCTCATAATCAAAACTTTTTCAAGGCGGCGCTCACGCACCTCAATGATTTTTATTTTAAGCCCGGGAACTTCAAGTTCTGTTTGAAAACCGTCTTCTGGAATGTGTCCCAAAAGGTTAAACACAAAACCCGCGAAAGTATCAAAGCGATCCACAGGCAAATGAACGCCAATTTCGCGTGAAAGTTTTCCAAGCGAAATTCCTCCGTCGTTGATACTCCACATTTGCGCGCCAATTTTTTCCATCAATGGCTGTTCAGGCGGGGCAAAAAAATTGCTGTCAAGATTTCCGACAAGTTCCTCCAAAAGGTTACGCATTGTGATAATTCCCATCATGCTCCCGTATTCATCAAACACCACAGCAAAATGATTGCGATTTTTTTTCATGCGCGAAAAAAGCATATTAATTCTTACCGAAGTCGGCACCAGCTGCGCCGGTAATACAGCGTGCTCCAAAACAGCTTTGCGGCTGCGGTCTTTCAGCGAAAGATAATCTCTTGCTCTTAAAACTCCTGTTATGTCATCAGAGTCTTTGCCGCACACAGGAAAAAAGCTGTGGGTGCTTTCGGTGATTGTAGCTTCCCAATCTTCATCGCTGTCTTCAAGCCACAGCATCACCGTGTCGCGGCGGTGAGTCATAATCTCTGCCGCCGTTTTATTTCCAAGCTCAAAAACGTTATGCAGGATTTCTTTTTCGCCCGCCTGAATTGTTCCTTTTGCGCTTCCCGCGTCAATCATCAAACGGATTTCTTCTTTGGTTACAATTTGCGCTTCCGTTTCGGGATTGATTCGCATCAGGCGCAAAAGTCCGTTNGTGGTTTTTGTTAAAAGCCAAACTGCCGGAGCGCAAAGGNGCGAAAAAAGCAGAATAAAACCTGAAAACGCAAAAGCAAAAGGTTCAGGTTTCCTTAACGCAAGGCGCTTGGGCAAAAGCTCAAACACCAAAGTAAAATAAGTAAGCATCATGGCTATGATTACCACCGAAACAATTGCCATGGTCGCTGAAGGAATTCTTATTCCCGCACCGGCAAGAGTATTGGAAAGCCGGTCTGCAAAAGTGTTTGCCGCAAAGGCGCTTGCAAGATAGCCAACCAGCGTAATGCCCACCTGCACTGTGGCTATAAATTTTGCAGGCTGATTTGTAAG
This sequence comes from Treponema sp., assembly GCA_009786615.1. The sequence goes on from WQRS01000146.1 coordinate 2,400, forward strand.
GCTTAAAATACGTTTTGCCTTGCGGTTGCCTGATGAGGCAAGTTTTTCCATTTTGTTTTTATTAAGCGAGGCAAGAACAATTTCTGATGTACTGAAAATTGAATTAAGCGCTGTAAGAATAGCCAAAAAAATTAACGGCCATAACAATGGGTCTCCATTCATAATTAACGTCCTATATCTTTACGATAAACCATNCCTTCAAAATCCACNAAACGCAGCGCTTGATAAGCTTTTGCAAACGCATCATCAGCATCCTTACCAAGTGCTGAAACTGTCAACACCCGCCCNCCTGATGTGCATAAACCGGAGCCAAGATGACCGCCGCCTCCGCGATGAGCGCCTGATGCAAAAAGCTTTGCGCCGGTTTTATCAAACATTGTGTGGTTAATTGCAATGGGCATTCCTGTGCGATATGTGCCCGGGTAACCATCGGATGCAGCCACGGGCGCGCAAACAGCGCCTGATTTCCAGTCAATGGAAAAATCCGCGAGGCTTCCGTCAGCAATCGCTTTGCAAAGTTCAGCGAAGTCAGATTTCATAAGCGGGAGAAGNCTTTGAGTTTCNGGATCGCCAAGGCGCACATTGTACTCAAGCAGGTAACAGGAATCTTCTTTCATCATAACGCCAAAAAAAATAAATCCGCGGTAATTCATTTTTTCATCTTTAATTCCCTTAATAGTGGGCTTGAGTATATTTTCTGAAAAATCTATTTGCAAAACTTTTGTGAAATCAGGCACCGGCGCAATCGCACCCATGCCGCCTGTGTTAGGTCCCGTGCCGCCTTCAAAACGGCGCTTGTGATCCCGCGCCGGCAGAAACGGCTTTATAACGCATTCACCTGATACGGTGGAAACCGCCGCCAAAACCGAAACTTCTCTCCCTTCGATGTATTCTTCAATGACGACTTTTTTTCCGGCTTCACCCAAAGCGCCGTCTTTCATAAACTCTTTGAGAGCCTGCTTTGCCTGTCCATAATCAGAAGCGATAACAACGCCCTTGCCGGAAGCAAGCCCGTCGGCTTTTATCACCAGCGGCAGCGGCAGCTTTTCTGCGTATGAACACGCATCGCCAAAATCACTGAAATTTTTGCTTTTCGCAGTCCGCACGCCGTACTTTTGCATAAAGGCTTTTGCGTAAGCCTTGCTTGTTTCAAGCTGGGCAGCTTTTTTCTCAGGACCGACAATGGCAAGTCCTGCCGCACGGAACTTGTCGGCAATCCCTGCTTCAAGCGGCACTTCCGGGCCGACAACGGTGATGTCAATGCCCTCTTTCTGGGCAAACTCAAGTAGAGCTTTCTGTCCTTCTTCGGAAGTGCTGTCTGTAAAGGCAAGGTTTTCCGTTTTTTCTTCCCCGGCAGTTCCGCCGTTTCCGGGCGCAACAAAAACTTTTTTAACGTTTTCCGATTGCGCCATTTTCCAGGCGAGGGCGTGTTCCCTGCCGCCGCTGCCAATAATGAGCGTTTTCATTCTTTTACTATATACCGATTGCCTGCAAATCCTCTAGCCCCAAAAATCGCCTTGCAAAANCCCCTACTTTAAGACGAATTCCGCAATATCATCAAGCACGGCTTTGTCAACTTTTTGGGGAGTTTTGTATTCCTTTTTGTACTCCTTAATTGTCCCATAAATTGACTTCATAAACATGTGGTTTAAGTCGGGATACAGCTTAAAACTGACATTGTGTTTTCCTTCGCATATTTTTTTGTAAAGCTCAAAATCTTTTTCGACAGTAACCTGAAAATCCTTTTCACCGTGCAAAATTAAAACGGGTTTTTCTGTTTTAACTAAATAATCAGATACAGGATGCTCATNCATCTCTTTTAAATACCAAATGTAAACGTGCCTGCCGAACAGTTTTGTATTCTTTGCTTCTTCCTCAGTCATNTCAGGAATCGTATCAAGTTTTTTTCTAATGGAAGCAAATTTCTTTTTCGCAATAAACTGAAGCAGCTTTCCCAACTTTGGAATTACTTCCTCGTTTTGGCTTATTATTATATCGGCGAGGGAACGGGGAGATCCCGCCAAAACTATAATGCCTGAAAAGTTTCCGCCTTCTGCGTCAATGCGCGGCGCAAGCATTCCGCCAAGGCTGTGCCCGATGATGAANATTTTATTTGGGTCAATTTTATTGTGAGTCCGCAAAAGATTTGCGCCTGAAATCGCGTCTTCAATTGTTTCATCTTTTACCGTAAAATTCCCGGCATCCTCCTCTTTCATGATTTTTTTGCCGTATACAAATGTTCGCTTGTCATAACGCA
>WQRS01000147.1 GCA_009786615.1 Treponema sp.
TTGCAGGCGCTGCACTAACCTTATTCTACGCTGACTTCTGCCTCAGGTGTGACTTCAAGCGGAAGCCCAAGCCGCTCAAGCGTGAGTCTTGCCCTTCTTGCAAGGCTTGCATTGGTGCGGCTATCGTCAAGCAGTTCGCGNACGTCATCGGCAAGATGGAGAAACTCGTTATTGGCAATCAGCTCCAGGGCAAGCGCGCGCTCTATAATGCCGCCTGAAGTAACAAAGCGATGAGCGATGCTGCCAAGCGAATCAGATTTTGCCGTTGTCAAAACCCTTATAAAACCGTTGTAAAGCCCGGTTTGCCGCCGCGTGTTTGCGTAGTCCATTTCGGCGACAACGCGGAGGGCATACGTATCAGCATCGTTTTGTAAAAGCATATCCGCGGCTAAAACCCGTACGCGGTAAGGGTGACGGCGCTCGGTGAAAAGTGAGTCCAAAACGTCCATTGCCTGTTCGTTATTGATTGCCCCAAGNGCCCGTATCGCCTCATCCCGCACGGCCGGAACATCGTCGTTAAAAGCCCTAAAGCGCAGGAACGGGACAGCGCTTTCCTGGCGGCGCTGNCCTGCCGCGCGGGCTGCCCCCTGGCGGGAACGGAAGTACACGTCCCTGAAACCGTCAAGTATTGCCTGTTCCACTTCCTCACCTGAAAAAGGGCCTAGTGAGGCGATTGCCGTTGAGCGCACTGCCGGGTCAGACGATGTAACAGCCTCGATAACGGCAGCTTGGGCCGAATCATCGCCGATAACGGCAACTGATTCAAGCGCCGCCATACGGAGCACAACGCGTTCCCCATCATCGGCTATCATATCCACCAAAAACTGAATGCCTTCGGTAGAGCGCGTTTCCCCCAGCGCCACAACTATTTCCCTTTGTGTTTCGTTGGCGGGGCTGCGATTTTGGTAAAAATCAAGAAGGAACTCACTAACTTCGCAGGCGCGTTCTGATCCGCGGGCTGCTCTGCCCAAAGCGCGGACGGCGTTATTCACAGGGTGTATTTCCCTTGACCCAACCAAATCTTTTATAACGTCAATTGCATCGTGAACGTTCATCCAGCCAAGGTAATCCAGGGCGGCGATAAGAGTTTCGTTAGTTTCATATTCCCGCTCTTGTACTACCCTGATTGCCCTGTTCTCAAGCCCTTCTCTACGCCCTTCACCGAAAAAGTGGAAAACGCCTGTGAGAATGTTGCGGTTGCGCGTTGTTTCGGCAACGGCAATAAGTTCATGATCTAAAGAAGTGTCGTTTTCGCTGCGAAGCGTCTGGATGAGGGAGGCAATTTCTGCCTCTGTGCCGAAACGCAGCGTGTCTATACGGTGCTGGTCGGCGGTTGAGCGTTCTCCCTCTTGCGCATAAACCGCGGCAAACGGCGCACACAATACGACCAAAAATAAAGCCAGATGCTTTCTGAGCGTAAAATTACAGGCTATCGTCCTTTTCATTCTTATCCTCCGTATATTTCGCCAAAAAATCCCGTTTGAAGGCTTGAAAGCGGTTTTCCACAATCGCTTGCCGCGACTTTTTTATCAAGTCGTGCAAAAAATGCAGGTTATGGAACGTCGCAAGTATAGAACACAATATTTCCCCGCTTTTAAACAAATGCCGCAAATACGCACGCGAATATGAGCGGCAGACTTTGCACTCACACTCTTCATCTATCGGCATAAAATCAAGGCGATTCGCGCTTTTTTTAAGCGCAAAAGCCCCTTTGCTTGTAAACACATTTCCGTTGCGCGCGTTACGTGTGGCAAGCACACAATCGAACATATCGATTCCCTGCTCTATGGCGGTGAGAATGTACTGGGGTGTGCCTATTCCCATGACGTAACGCGGTAGGTGCTGCGGCAAAAGCGAGGCTGTAAGCGCCAGGTACTCATAAAAAGCCTGTTCAGGCTCGCCCACCGAAAGCCCGCCGATAGCGATACCAGGCGGGTCAGAGGTTATTACCCGCTCAGCACTTTCCCGCCGCAAATCAGGGAAAAAATTGCCCTGCACTATGGGGAAAAACTGCCCGCCGTAGCCGCCTTTTGTTATCTCTTCCTCCCAGCGCTTCCTTGCCCTGTCCATCCACATCGTTGTTGTCCGCACGGCAGTTTCAGCCTCTTTCCTTGAAGCGCCGTAACTGGTGCAAACATCAAGCTGCATTTGAATATCGCTTCCAAGCGCCGCTTGCAATTCAACCACACTTTCAGGCGTCAAAAAATGGTATGAGCCGTCGATGTGGGAACGGAACTTTATCCCTTCGCTTGTAATTTTTCTAAACGGAGCGAGGGAAAAAACCTGAAAACCGCCTGAATCTGTGAGGATGTTTCTGTCCCAGCCCATAAAGTTGTGAAGACCGCCGGCGGACGAAAGCACATCCATGCCGGGGCGCAAAAATAGATGATACGTATTTGAAAGAATTATTTCAAAGCCAATTTCCTTTATATCTTCACGTGTCAGGGCTTTTACTGTGGCGTTTGTTCCCACAGGCATAAAAACAGGCGTTTGGACAAAACCGCGGGGCAGACGCAAAACCCCTGTCCGCGCTGATGAGGAGGAATCAGTTGCTGTCACTGTGAAAATAGGCTGGGGCATTTTTTTAAGTTTTCGCGGAGCGAAGGAGGAAAAGCCCAATGGCAACAAAAAGCAGAACAGGAAACCACGCGCCGATTAGCGGGTAAATGTGGCCTGATTGCGCCAGCATCATGCTTATCATTTCAGTTACGTAAAAAACAACTGCCACACCAAGGCTTGCAAGAAGGCTCATCAAAAGAATGTTTTTCTTAAAACGCCCGGCCATAGAGATCGAAAGTATCATTACGACAAAAGGAACAGTCGCGAAGGAAAAACGGTGATAGTAATTGGCAAGCGCGTTTACAACAGGAAGCCCAGCCTCCCGCAAATCACCAATCAAAAGCCGTGCGTCCCTGACACGCAATTCCTCAGGATTCACCATGTTTCGCCTGAAAATATCAGGGGTTTCCCTAAACTCGTTGGTGCTTTCAAGCGGTCTGAAATGCAAAAGACCTCCATACCACTCATAAATTACCGGATTGACAAATGCCCAATGGTAATTGTTCCAAACAGCCTGTGGCGCGCGTATGAGGGACACAAACTGCCCCTGCGCATCCTGTTCGATAATGTTTACTCCGTTTAAAATTTCCAATTGGCTGTCAAAAAAATCCACCGCATATAACAACTGTCCCTGGCGCGCCCTGATTACAATGTCAGATCTTGTTTCAGGCCCCTGCAAGTTTAAAAGGCGGTTTGTAAGCTCGTTTTTCATCCGCATCGTGGGAACAACAGCAAGATCGTCGAAGAAAAACGAGAACAGCGATGCGGCAAACCCTATGACAAGCAAAGGCATACTGAAGCGTGAAAACGGAACACCTGCGGCAAAAACTGAAGTCAGTTCGTTGCGGGAATACAAGTCGCCAAGAGTGTAGGCTGAAGCAAACAAAAGCGAAACAGGCAAGGCGTATGAAAAAGCCTGGGGAAGAAAATAAAAGCTTGCACGAAAAATGTCCTGTGCGGAAACTTCGTTGTTAAGGTAGCGCACAATGTGGGCGAAAAGGTCGATTAAGGTTATAAGAAGCACAAACATCGCCACGGCGATCAAAAAAAACGGAAAAAACTGACGTACCAGATACTTGTCCAGTACTCTCATTTTCGTATCCTTATGATGCACAGGATTAGCCCGATGGAAAGGGCTAGGACGTTAGGCAGCCACATTGACCAAAACGGCGAATAGCCGAAACGTATACCAACAGTTTGCCCGCCCAAAAGCATAGTCCAGTAAATCACAGAAATGAAAATCCCGAAAATAAAGGCAAATGCCTGCCCGCTTTTTTTGGCGAAAAGACCGAGCGCAACGGCAAGGAATACAAACGACAGCGCACCGAAAGGAATTGAAAACTTTTTGTAAAACTCAAGCCGATAAATGAGCAGGCTGCGTTCGGCGCGCATTGCGGCAACCGCCTGAATCTCGCGTGAAAAAACGTCGGAGTAGTTTTCCCGCCTATTCCACGCTGAGTCCCCGACACCCATCCTCAGGCTGTTTTCGAGGTTCAACCCTTGAGAAAGGACGCGGGTGCTGCGCCCGTCAACGCGCTGGCTTTGGTCTTGGGTGCGGGTGACAATTTGGCGGTGCAAATCCACCGAACTCATTTCCCTGGGGCCTATGGCGGTGAGCGCTTGAATAAAGTCTTCCTGAGGCACCCAATACCGCAAAAAAGCGCTGGTTGCGTAATCATAATCATCCCTGACGATTTCCCGTGAAGACTTCACAAACACGTTAGAAAGGTCAAGGCTCAAGCCCTCACGTCCGCCGTCAATGAGTTCGGCGTTCTCAGCCATGATAAGGCGGCGCTGACCGTCTCCTGTGCGGTCAAGGATGAGGATGTTCTCGATATCCCTGCCGCTCACCGGCCCCATTACAATGACAGTGTCCCCAAAACGCTTGACGGAGTTAGGCTGTAGTTCCAGCGCCGGAGTTGAAACCAAAATTCGCCTGTAAAGGCGGGCAAACTGAATGGTTCCCGCCGGAAGCAATATGTCGTTGGCCATGAATGACAAAGTAGAAATAAGAATCCCCACGGCAATTGCGGGGGCAAAAA
>WQRS01000148.1 GCA_009786615.1 Treponema sp.
CAAAACCATACTGGGGAAATCATTTTTGGAGCCGCGGTTACTGTGTCACGACGATAGGGATGGATGAAGAAAAGATACGAAGATATGTAAAGTATCAGGAAAACGCCGAGCGGCTCAGCGAAGATCATGAATTACAACCAGGACTCTTTTAGAGTCCCCATTCAAGCCACCACCTTTGGTGGTGGTAGTTGACTAATTTTTCGAAATTGGCAATTGTATGTCCAATAACAAGTACAGATAAAAAACATCCATTTCATGTTAAAATTAATGAAAACATTAAAACCAAAGGTGTTATTCTATGTGATCAGGCAAGGACATTAGATATAAAAGCACGGCAATATGAATTTATTGAAAATATTTCTGAGGATGTATTATTAGAAGTTATAGATATTATTTATGGATTCATTGAAAAAGAAAAGACAGAAGAAGATAATATAATTTAAAAATATTGGGAGTGGCATTGCACAATATGCACAAACATACCATTTACCTGACAGAAAAATAGAGAAATGCAACCATGCAACAAGTGATACGGTTGCGCGGTTGCATTTTTCAACTGACTTTTTGCAACAACTCGGCTTTCCCCGCAAATTTACGGTAAAAACCGCTGTTTTTCAGTTGGCACGGTTTTTGCTAGTGTTGTTATGTATTGTAGATAAACAAAGAGGCAAATATGTATCAATCGGAAATGGAACGAATCCCCTGTGTCATCATGCGCGGTGGAACCAGCAAGGCGGTCTTTCTATTGGATAANGATCTTCCCAGAGATCAGGCAAAAAGGGACANAATTATTTTGTCNATTTTCGGCAGCCCNGACTCGCGTCAAATTGACGGGCTTGGNGGTGCCGATCCTCTTACAAGCAAGCTTGCCATCATCGCCCCTTCACTGCGGGAAGACGCAGATATTGATTATACTTTTGGGCAGGTGGATTTACACAGCGCCTTTGTGGATTATTCCAGCAACTGCGGAAATATTTCTTCCGCGGTCGGGCCTTTCGCCATTACTCAAGGGCTGGTAAGAATTAGCGAGCCTGTCACCACAGTGCGGATATTCAACACCAACACCGGAAAAGTGTTCGAGGCCGATGTTTCCATCGCCGCAGGAAAACCCGCAGTCACAGGTGATTATGTTGTTGACGGGGTGCCGGGCAGCGGATCAAGAATAAGCCTAAATTTCGCGGGAACTGTAGGAAGCAAGACGGGAAAGTTGCTGCCGACGGGAAACCCAAAAGATCATATCACTGTTGAAGGGCTCGGTTCGCTTGCTGTTTCCATGGTGGATGCCGGAAGCCCCATGGTTTTTGTCCTTGCCGAAGATTTGGGACTTAAGGGAACTGAATCACCAAAAGAGATTGATTCCAATCCTCAAATGCTTGAGTTGCTGGAAAAAATACGCTGCATTGCGGCGGAAAAAATGGGCATCGCCAGCCGGGAGGAGGCAAGAGAAAAAGTACGTGCAGTACCTATGGTGGCCTTTGTCGCACCGCCCCAGCCGTATAAAAGCCATATCACAGGTGAAGAAGTAAAAGCCGATGATATTGATTTTGTTGCGCGCGATATGTTCATGCAGATTATGCACAAAACATATTCCGGAACTGCCACTGTTTGCACCGGATGCGCCGCGGTTATTTCCGGAACCATAGTAAATGCTGTTATGCGCAAAAACAGGCGGAACCATATTGTACGGATAGGGCATCCGGGCGGTGTTATTGACGCTGACATGAAAGCTGAAGAAACAGCATCGGGAATCAAAATTATCAGGGCGGCTATAGGAAGAACCGCCCGCAGAATTATGGAAGGGTATGTGTTCGTACCGCGCAATATTTTGGATTAGGGAGTAGTTATCATGAAAATCAACGGAAAAGCCCCGGGCAAAGCCTTGCGCGAAATGCTTNAGAAGCCTGAAATTGTTGTCGCCCCCGGCTGTTACGATGTGCTTTCGGCGCGGCTGGTGGAACAGGCNGGATTCAGCGCGGCGTTTATGACAGGNTTTGGCGCNTCAGGCGCTGTTCTCGGTCAGCCGGATTACGGTCTTATGACCATGAACGAAATGCTCACCGTCTGCGCCAACATGACTTCGGTGCTTAATATCCCGCTCATCGGTGATGTGGACACCGGTTATGGAAATCCCCTGAACGTGTACCGGACTATCAGGGAGTTTGAGCGCTCCGGTGTCGCGGCGGTGCATATCGAAGATCAAGTCTTTCCCAAGCGGTGCGGACACATGGACAAAAAAGCTGTCATTCCGGTTGCCGAACACGTTGAAAAAATAAAAGCCTGCATGGATGCCAGGGAAGATATGCTTATCATAGCCCGCTCCGATGCGCGGGCTACCCACGGCATTAACGAAGCCATAGATCGGGTGCTGGCGTATCACGAAGCCGGAGCTGACATTGTGTACATTGACGCACCTGCCTCGGTAGACGAGCTTCGCCAGATCGGGCAGCAGGCAAAAGGGTTCAAGTTCGTCAACCAGGTTGAGCGGGGTAAGACGCCGCTGCTTACCACCGGGGAATTGCAGGAACTAGGTTTTGATATTGTGATATTTCCGGTGGCGACAGTATTCACCGCCGCGAAGGCAATGCAGAGTATGCTTGCAGAGCTAAAAGCAAAACACACCACAAGGGATTATCTGGATAACATGACAACCTTTGATGAGTACACCACGATTGTTGGTATGAAAGAGCTATTGGCGATGGAATCAAAATACAAAGTTGATGAGTTTAAGGGTACTGTGCAAAAATAGGAGAGCATCATGGGTATGACGATGAGCCAAAAAATACTGTCATCTCACTCAGGCGGCGGTGTTCTTGCCGCGGGGGATTTGATAAACGCTGACCTTGATATTGTGATGGGCAGTGATGTTACTACGCCGATTGCCTTGCAGGAAATGGAAAAACACGGTCTTAAAACTGTTTTTGATCCAAACAAAATAATTCTTGTCATGGATCACTTTACGCCTAACAAGGATATACAGGCCGCGCAAAACTGCAAAAAAGTGCGGGACTTTGCGGCGGCTCATAAAATCCCCTGGTTTTATGACGTAGGCCGCATGGGCATTCAGCACGCNCTGCTTCCCGAACAGGGGCATGTGTTTCCCGGAAGCCTCATTATGGGGGCCGATTCACATACCTGTACATACGGCGCACTGGGTTCTTTTTCAACAGGCGTTGGAAGCACCGACATGGCGTACGGAATGGTTACAGGGCAGAGCTGGTTTAAGGTACCTGATGCCATCAAAATAGAACTTACTGGAAAACCGGGAGCCTTTATTGACGGCAAAGATTTAATTCTTTTTATTATCGGGATGATTGGCGTTGACGGCGCGCGTTATCAGTCAATTGAGTTTTCAGGGCCCGGTGTTGCCGAACTTTCGATAGATCACCGTTTTGCTATTTGCAATATGGCGATTGAAGCGGGCGCAAAAAACGGAATCTTTCCCGTGGACGATCTTACCAGAGAATATCTCAAAGGGAAAATATCCGCGCCATATACAGAAGCGATTGCCGATGCGGACGCCAGTTACAGCAGAGTTATCAAAATCGATCTTGCGAATATTGAATCGCTTGTGGCTGCCCCGCATCTGCCTTCAAATGTAAAGCCGGTGCGGGAACTGGCTGGTTTGAAAGTCGATCAGGTTGTAATCGGTTCTTGCGCAAACGGCAGGTTATCCGATCTCCGCCAAGCCGCGGAAATAATCAAAGGAAAAAAAATCGCGCCGAATGTTCGCTGCATTGTAATTCCTGCCACGCAGCAGATATACCTTGACGCACTGCGTCAGGGCTTTATCGAAATATTTATTGAAGCGGGCGCGGCGGTAAGCACTCCGACCTGCGGTCCATGTAACGGACTGCACATGGGAGTGCTGGCGGATAACGAGCGTTGCCTGTCTACCACCAACCGTAATTTTGTTGGGCGCATGGGCGCGAAAAGCTCAGAAGTCTACCTTGCCAGTCCCGCCGTAGCCGCCGCAACCGCGCTGGCTGGTGTTATTGCCGACCCGCGCACTTAGGAGAAATTATGGCAAAAGTTTTTAAATACGGCGACAGCGTTGATACGGATGTTATTCTGCCCGCCCGGTATCTTGCCCTTTACAAAGGCGAAGATTTGGCGCAGCACTGCCTTGAGGACATTGACGAAAACTTCGCCAAAAGCGTCAAGGAAGGCGATATAATTGTCGCGGGGGATAATTTCGGCTGCGGTTCTTCACGCGAGCACGCGCCCGCCTCAATTAAGGCATGCGGCGTTTCCTGTGTCATTGCCGTCAGTTTTGCGCGCATTTTTTACCGCAACGCAATCAACATCGGGCTGCCCATTTTTGAATGCCCGGAAGCAGCCAAAGATATACAAAACGGGGATGAGCTGGATGTAAACTTAAAAACCGCAGAAATCAAAAACCTGACCCGCCAAAAAACATATCAGGCCGCGGCTTTTCCGCCTTTCATCCAGCGCATCATTGATGCCGGAGGACTGCTCAGCTCCATCAACACTTAGTATGTCAGGAATCAGCGCCAAACCTACTTGGGTTCAAAACGTCCGGTGAAAAAGCGAAGCTGCTTTGGTTCATAAACCCATTTGAGCGCGCGGACACACTCTT
>WQRS01000149.1 GCA_009786615.1 Treponema sp.
TTGCTCATACAAAATTCCATTCTAAACATATGATTATCTCGTTCTATTTCAGCAATATTTCAAAATCCACTTCCCAGCCAGAAACTCGACATTCGACCTAAAATGAATGAAAAACAAGAAATGCAGTGGCTTTATGCCAAGGGTCTCGAATTTGCGATGCGGGTAAAGGGGATACCTGATCCCCTGCCTGAAATGTCAACAGGGTTCACTTTTGATAAGTTCATTAAAGAGCATTACAATGACCTTGCAATGAAGTTTGTCCGGAAAATAATTCGGTTCACACCTGAATCGATAAACCAAGACTAAAAAAAAATGTACCCTTTTTGAAATACACTGTTTCAGAAGGCGTTATCTCAACGGTAACGCCTTTTTGTTCGAGCGACGTTATAATATCGTCGATCTTTTGGCGGCAAATATCGCCGTCTTTTAAGTACTGTAATTCAGAAAGTTTCAGTTCCATAGTTTTCTCCGTGTTTCTATTGTTGTTTTTTCGCGTTCTGTTTCTGTTCTTGTTTGTGCATATAATCCAACCCCCGCTCCTGTCCGGCTGAATACCTGCCCGTAATGCATTCACTCATCTTTTCCCTGTTCCCGCTGGCATCGGTTTTGTTCAAATGCTGTTGAAGGTTGTCGTGGCGGTTGATACTGCCGCCCCTCCCGCCACCGCCTCCGTTACCAAGAAGGCTGCGGACAAGGTTGCCGCCGCCGGCAAGCATGGCTGTTTTCGCACTGCTCCCCATGCTGTTCATAAACGCTCCGGCGGTCACTCCGGCGCTGCCGCCAAGCGTTTTGGCGGCGTTTGCCGCCCCCATAGCCTGAGAGATCATACCTCCGCCGGCAAAGACTGCCTTTGCGCCTCCCGACGCTAAGCTTCCTGCCCCTGATTTGAACATTCCGGCGGCGGTGGCACCTGCTTTCAAAGCGGTCGCCGCCGCCCCTATTGCTCCTGCGGTGCTCAGGGAGGGTACCCCTGACAACAGCGACTGCGCCAAACCCGGACCGCTTCGACACAGGTAAAAGAATAGGAGGCTTAAAAAAAGTACGGAGAGAATTTCGTCCGGCTGTCCTGAAAACCCGCCGTTTGCGGCAAATCCCCTAAGAATAAAGGTGAAACCGAACAGCATAAGGAACATCGTTATGTTGCAGAACAGCATCTTGATGAAAAACCCGATGATGGCACCAATAAGCTTTTCGGCAAGGAACTTCGTGCCTTCCCATAGCGAAAGGGGGAACAGGATAACTCCCACGCCTGCCACAAGCATAAATTCCAGAAACGCCATTAAGTACTCAAGAACGGCAAAAATCCCTATAAGCATAACAGCGAAGCCGACTATAGCTCCTGAAAGACTTGCCCACAAGTTTCTGACACCGCCTTCGGTTCTGGCGTAGTCCATGATCTGCCCTGCCACCAGCAGCACGACCCCCAAGGAGGCGGCGGGGGCAACCACCACGTAAGATGTTTCACCGACCTGACGCCGCTGTATCATTGTCGAAAAAAAACGCATCGGATCGGTATCAGCAGTGGGATTGANCCCTTCCGATCTGATAAGCCGCCGTAAAAAACTAGTCCGCGCTTCAGGCGGTGCGGCAAGCGAATCTGTGACAGCGGCTTCCCGCGCCTCTTGCAGATGGGGCGCTATATAAACGTAAACACTGTCATGCCCCCAGCGGAACGCATACTCAGTGATTGTGCCGACAAGACGCGGGTAAAACCCCATGACCAAGACGAAAAATACAACCGCCTTGGCAATTTTAATGATATTCTCTTTCAGCCCCTGCCCTGTGACAGCGTAGTTTATCGCGGTCGTGGCAAGTGCGATTACTAAAACGTAACGGCCAATGTTCCATGCCTGGGCGATGAAGAAGCCCTGTATGGATACTATCAGGTCAGTTACAAAAAAGAATGCGGTATTAAGTACTTCCATAGCTTAATCGAAAGGGATAAGTCTGCCGGCACTGTGGGAGGGGAAAAAATCCTGCCCCCAAGACGGCGAAAGACCAAGCGGCTCAGGCGGGGCATCCGAAAGCCTGTCCCGCACAAGCTGGTACTCCTGCCCCTCCGCCATCATTGTTATGAGCTCCAAAAGCAGATTATTGGTGTTTATTGTCGCCGCCACCTCTGCCTGCCTGAGAGCGTTTTCGCTGACATCATCACCTGAAATCTCTGCCAATGTCTCAGCATCCCTGGCTCTCGACCATTGAGTATTCTCGTCTATTACCCCGCGCCTCAATAAGATTCTCCTGCCGAGGTCTTCTTCACGGCTTCCCCATGCGCTTAAGTACGTGAAATTGCCTGGGGAGAGTCCGAGGTTCATCCACATGGCTCTCCGCTGCTGAGGAGTGAATTCCCTGTCCCAATGTTCCCTGCCGTATGTGGTGGAGAGGGCTTGAGGAAGATTTTCGATTTGCGCAAGGCTGATTCTGTTATTGGGATCGCTGCCGACCTGAATGGACATTCTGTTGAAGCGATCCGCTGAGTGCCGCTCAAGCTCAATTTGGCGGTTGTACCATGCCATAAACTCAGCGTAACTGTTGACGTTTTGCAACCCCCTAAGATTGTTAAATGCCCGCTGTTCGGCGCGTAACGCTGCCTGAAACTGGTTGTAAGTGTTTGCCGCCGACTGTGTCTGCTGTACAATCATACGACCATACTGGTAAAGCCGCTCAGCATTTGTCCCCGCCAAAAGTCCTTGCGTAATCGCCCCGAGTTCAACGAGCATCTGCGCCTTTGCAGTACCGGCGCACACCATCACCAAAAAAATAACCGTAAAAATACGCTTCATAAAGATGCCTCCAAAAAAAAGTAGTTCTATACCCTTACCAATAAAAAAGCCGCCCCGAAGGACGGCTCTGTATAAATATTCTGTAATGGTTAATTTGTAATTGGGTAGCTCGTGGTAACTGAGCCAATCCCATGACGTGTGTTGGTTCTTACAACAGCGCCGTTTACAAGAATTCTTGCGGTCAGCTCTGTGTTTTCGTTTGCGCCACCACCTATAGGCGTACTCGCCCCTATCATGGCCGCAGAGCCTTCTCCACTCGCTAGTGTTACTTCAAATGTGTACGAAAAAGGCAAAGGTCTGGTCTGGATAGGTGTAACTCCATGATTTGGGATGTGGTAACCTATGTCAGCGGCATTAATGTTATTAGCTGTAACTTCATAAGTTACAGTAAACGTTTGCGGCCTCCCGCCCATATTGCAGGCTGCCAGCACAAAACCAGCCGCCAAAACGACAGCTAAAACAAATATGGATTTCTTTATTAATTTCTTCATGACTTTTACTCCAGGAAACATATTGATGAAAGGCTCAAGCCTTTTTGCATAACTTGTGATGATTTATAATTCGGCTTTTTGCAGATATTTCGGATATTTTGAAATTGCTTTGACAATGTACTAACAAATGCAGAAACTGTCTAGGGCTTAACCTTCCTGTTCTTCTTTGAAAAACTCGTACAGATTCGGCAAGCATTCCTTTTATGGTTATTCGTAATGTGTCCACATTCTAATGATTTTTACAATTTTTTCGGTTCTATATACTTGGTATATTAATCTATGCTGTATATTTATTCTCCGTGAATAAGAATCAGATAAATCGCCAATTAATTTTTCATATGGTGGTGGATTTTGGTAAGGATTATTCTGCAAAATATTGATAATTTTTTGAATATTACTTTTTAAGCCTATTTCATCTACTTTTTTTGCATCTCTTTGCGCTTGAGATGAATAAATAATTTTGTACATTTTACCACTCTAATGAAGCCGAACAATCTTCAATTCTCTCCTTCATACCTTCAATAATTGAATCTTTCATACCAGGAATAGATGTTAAAAACAAGGTTTCTTCTATACGAGCGCCAAACTTCTTCAGAAATTAATACAGCAGAATGATTTTCTCCGGCAATAATCAGTGGTTCATATGTACCTTGAACTTCCTCTAAAATGGCATCCAGTTTTTCTTTTGCTTTACTTATACTTACGAAAGGCACTTCTTTCTCCTGATAACTTGAGTGTTTTAATCATACGCATGGGTACTTTCATGACTTTTCTCCGCTACATAAAACACTATAACACAACAAAAGGCTGCCGTCTAGACTTAATCTTCCTGTACACTTTTCGCCTTTTTCATTTTCTCAACGCGCTTGTAAGCCGCCGCTATGGACAAGCGCCCTTGCCTGACTTCCCATAAAACATCCGCCGGGGAGCGCTTGAGAATTGTCCGCGCCTGATAAAGGGTAGCCCTGCTTACGTTAAGCGATTTTGCGGCCGCCTCCATCTCTTTTCCCGACAAGCCTTCGACAGCTTCAAGCACCTCGCAGGCTTTGGCGGTTTCACCATGCGGGGCTTCCGGCAGAGTGTCGTCAGGCGCAGATACGGATTCCGGCAACGCGACGCTGTCAACGCTTATCTGGCGCGGCATTGCCTGCCGCGGCTCAGGCTCAACAGGCGCATCTTCCCCCGCAAGGCGGTGCCATCCTATGCCTTTTGATTCAAG
>WQRS01000150.1 GCA_009786615.1 Treponema sp.
AAATTCATCCTTCTTGTTTTTCGTATTTTCTTCCGCCGCTTTACAAACCGCGGCGTATTGTTCCTGTGTTAAACGCAGGTACTTAATATCCTTAAGCACCTTTCCGTCTTTTTTTACCGCCTTTAGGCAGAAATGAAAGTAATGCTTTGAAAAGGGAATATCGTCAATCCAATGAGGGCTGTGCTTTAAAGCTGTTCGACACCAGGAATGGTACAGGCTTGCGGGGATTTTTTCCCGGTTTACAAGGTAAAAAATTCCATGAAAAGATTTTTGCGCCGCCGCGCAAAGCTCCAGGTATTGATGGTTATCAAGGGCTTCATCGTCTACACTGCCAATGGCGCGGGCTTCTTTTTTTACCGCTGCTTTGCAAAGCGCAAAGTATTGCTTTTGGGTAAATTGTTCGGGGCGGACATATTCAAGTTCGCTTGAGTCCTTTTTTAAAACGGCAAGGCACTGGCTAAAATCCTGGCAAGGTGTGCANTTAAGACCGCCGCCGTTTTTTAATGCGGTTTCCAGCAGCGCGTTAAAATCTTTTCCGGGCGGAATATCAAGGTAATACACGAACGAGCCTTTTTTGCCAATCGCCATTGTGCAAAGTTTCAGCCAGTCTTTTTTTGTAAGGAGGTTTTTCTCTACCTTGTCAATGTTGGCATAGTGTTTCTTTACCACGTAAAAGGCAAGCTCTGTATACTGCGCCCTGCTTAATAATCCGCTTTGCACGTTCTCAAAATAATACGGGCTTTTTTTCAGCAGCTTTTGGCAGAGTTCAAAATAGTGTTTTCTGGCAAGCCCTCTTGCGTCAATGACCTCAAGGAAATGCAATGCCCCTCCCGATGATGACTTCAAGAGCGCCAGTGCAAGCCGGTAATACTGTTCTGTTGATAATCGCGAGCTTTGTATTTTATTAAAAGCCCTTTCACGTTCAACTGGTTTCATAGAGCCGATCATCTGAAGACATATCTGAAAATACAAATCCGCGTCAATATCAGCATCGTTTATAAAAACCATTACGTCCGGCATTTCTTTTAGCGCCAGCATGCAGAGTTCTGTGTACTGACCGGCGGAAAGAAGGCCGGGATTTACATGCCGTATATTGGTGCAATTGTCTTCCAGAACTTTTAAACATTGGCTGTAATAATGCGAAGGAGAGCATTGTTTCCCCATTGCCTTAAGCGCTGCGGGAACCTTTTTTGTTTTTTTGCTGCTGCTGTAAAACAGAAAATCAACAAGCGATCCTGCCAGTCCGCCAAAGCCGCCGCAAATATTCGAAAGCAAATCATCAAGCCATATCATATCGCTGTCCCGGATATACTTTTCCGCTTTCGGGTTCTGCTTCATTGCGGCGCGGCATAGCTTGCGCGTCTGCCTGTGGACATACTGTATTTGAAGGCCGTCGTGCCTTACGGCTTTAAGGCACTGTTCCTCTGTCTGCCTGTCAACAACGCTAAGGTCGATGGCATCTTCCTGGTTTTCTTCTTCCCGCTTTTTTGCCTTACCGGACCTTTTTGTTTTGCGTCCCGAAGTTTTTTCCTCCTCAGCCTTTTCCTTTGCTTTCTCTGCTTCCTTTTGCAAAAGCGTGTAACAGTACGCCCCTATTGCGTCGCACATGGCTTTGTCAACGTAAGTAAAAGCTTTGTGGTTTTGCCTGACCGCCTGGAGGCACAATTCCGGGCTTTGTTCTTTTATCCAGCGGAGGGCAATGCCGTTATCCCGCACAGATACGCTCAAAACGGAATCCCAAAACATACCGCCAAGCCTGTCCCGCTGTATCACCGTCAAAGCTTTAGGGTTTGACCTAACGGCGGCATTGCACAGCTTAAAATATTCCCTGCGGGTAAAAAGGGATGTGTCGATATGCGTGATAAGCATTCCGTCCTGCATAAGGGCCGCCATGCAGGTTTCAAAATCGGGCCGTTTTATGCCTTTAATGGCTGCGGCTTCTTTAATGACCAGAGCTATGTTTTTTGCGTTATTCATTACTTTTACTCCTTTGTTATTTCTTCCTGGCCCCATTCCTCTATTGCATTGGCTATGCTTCTGTCAAAATATGCCGTTAATTTCAGGAATAATATTCGCGGGTTGTCGCCAGCGTTTATTGACAGCACGGCTTCTTTCTTAGCCATTGCAAGGTTTTTTTGTACCGGGTCGGGAGCACGTTCAACCAGCTTTGAAAAAAGCGCCTGTATGTTTTTTTGATTATCATACCTTTTATTGGTCTCCCGCCAGGCGCTTGTTTTCCAGCAGTCAATAAGGCAGCCATCCCCAAGGAACAAAGAAAGCCCGTATTCAAGGATGTCCCCTGCGGCGATGCCTTCTTTATCAAGGCAGGCTTCCAGAGCTTGATAGCCCTCTCTGCGTGCCATTCCGCTTAAATAAAAGGCTCGCTTGATAAAGCTGATTTCTTCACGTTCGCTTTCCGGTTTTTGTGCCGCCTTAAAGTCAATGTTTAAAAATGCGTTTTTGTCGCCGCCTTTGCAGCGTTCCCATGCGCTGTCTATGGGGTTGTCTTTTATTTCAACCATGCTGTTAAGCCGGAAAATAATCTGTGAAGTATCCATGCCGTCCTGTATGCCCAGGATTCCTTCCAACGCAATGTTCATAAGCTTTTTTCGGTAATAATCATGTTCACGTTCTATAATGGTTGTTAAAATAGGGCGGATAACTTCTTCGTCTGTTCCGTCTACCAGCAGCCGTATTCCTCTGCGAAAAAAATCATTTTCCAAAACTTCAAGTTCTTCTTCCAGTGCCAATATACCTTCGCTGATTGCCTTTTGGTTATAGAACGATATTGTTTCAACTAGACGGTAATAACAATTAGCAAAGCCCAGGGTGGAAAAAGATTCACATTGAGGGATCATTTCATGCCGTTTGTTATCTCTGTATGTTTTAACCTGAGTCATGAAATGCGGGACAGATTGAATTCCTGTTAGCCGTATATTGACGTATTCCAGCGAGTTCAGGTTTACGATACTGTCAGGTAAGGCATTAAGTAAAGTCGAATTGTATAAATCAAGCCAGGTTAGGTTTTTAAGTTTGCCGGTACTTTCCGGCAGGGATTTTAGCTTTTTATTTTCCCGCAATGACAGGCAGGTTAACGATTCCAAACTGCCGATACCTTCGGGAACTTCTTCAATAGCAGTGGCCATGATTTTCAGGCTGGTCAGATTTTCCAGATTACAGATGCTGTCTGGTACTTGGTCAATGGAATCCATGCAGCGCATTTCAAGCAAGGCAAGGTTCTTTAATTTTCCAATACTTTCCGGCAGGGATTTTAGTTGCCCACACCAAGACAGTGACAGGCGCTCCAGCCGCTGCAAATTGCCGATGCTTTCTGGAATGTTTGCGGTTTTGCTTATTTTTAGTTCTGTCAGGTTGCGGTATTTTTCCAAAAAGGGCCAGTGGGATTGGGAATCGCCGCTTGCAAGTCTTATACTTTCAACGCCCTCCGGTTCCAGAAGTTCGGTGAGTGCGGGCAACAGTCGCCCTGAAACAGACAGGGAGTTGATGCGGGCCAGTTTCGCACGGCGGTTCTGGAAAGCGGCAAAGGCGGCCCGCAGGTCTTCTTCTGCTACGTCATCCACATAAAGGAAGCGGCGTTCCGGGTCGCAGGCTTTTTCAAGCCAGGCTATCATGTTATCCAGTTTCGTCATGTATATTCCTCCATATTGTGCATCGTAAAATCAAAAGTCATTGCCCTGAAAAAATAAGCTGCCACGAATTTTTGGCATACCGCGGCAAAGGCATCGGGAGGGGCCGTTAGGTATATCTGTAAATTTTTGTCGATTTCTTTTTCTTTGCCTGTTAGTTTGTCATCTGTCATCGTTTAAACCTTCCCCCTTATTTTACCTTTCTTGTATAAATTAAACTTCCTGCTTTTATTTTGTTTTGGTTATCCGGTTCCATAGTAATGCTGCTCTTTATCCAGGGTAGATCATTGCTTGGTTCTGCCAAGCGTTGCTGGCAACTCCATTTAAAATTATCAATTTGAATTATATCTTTAAATTTAAGTTCCCCAAGAATATTCGGAATCTTGGGATTTAACCAGACGCCACAGTTCACTTTTGTAAATACAGCTATATTGTTTGCAAATGTAATTTCCAATTCCTCACGATCGCTATATTCATAATTTCTACACCACAGACCATCAAGTGAGATTGGTGAAAAATCTTTTTCTGGTATTGTTTTTTCTGATATTGGTTTCTTTTTTTTAATAAGCGTTGATATTACTTTCTTCCTTTTAATGAGCGTTGATATCACATACGCTATAAAAGCGGCAAAGGCCGTTAAAATAATAAACGCAAAAACCAAAAGTACATAATTCACTATCGTTCCTCCTTGCGGCGGTTTGATTTCGCTCCCGCGAAAAAAGGGAAGGAGGANCGCGGCGGCGAGCTTCCGGCNACGAGCCTTTGAAAACCGTGCGGTACACGTAAGGGTTTGTTGTGTATCAACCAGGGTTGCAGCTTTGAAGGTTTATGTTCGGAGCGTAA
>WQRS01000151.1 GCA_009786615.1 Treponema sp.
GAGCAGCACCAACGGACGGCGGTGGCGGGCTGACAGGAGGTGGAGTGGTCGATGTTGCCGCCACCGTTACTGTAATAGCATCTACCGAATCCCCTACAGGCGTTCTTGCTCTTATGGTAAAAGTACCTGCTGTAGATGCCGCTGTGCCTGTTACTACGCCTGTGTTTGCGTTTAGTGTTACTCCGCTTGGCAAAGAGCCGCTGTCTGCAACCCATGTGATGGGTGATACGGATGATGTGGCTGTTGGGGTTGCGGAAGTGAAAACCGTTCCTGCGGTATGGTTTGATGTGGTGCCTGAGGTTATTGTGGGTATGCCGTTTGCGATTGTTCCGCTGTTGTGGGTGAAAGTGCCGTTCAACACATTTACATTTTCGCCTGATGAAGCAGTATTGTTTGCTATATTGCCGCCGTTCATTATGAATGAACCACCGTTAAAGATATGCACACCACCGCCAACGCCTGTTGTCGAGTTGTTTGTTATTGTGCCGCCAATCATATTAAAAGTTCCGCCATTAACACTAACACCAGATCCATCAAATGCGGCTAATGTACGATTTATATCCCTTATCTCCCCTCCGTTCATATTAAAAACGGCGATTAAATTACCTAAACTTTGCATCACTATACCGCCACCACCTTGTGGGGCTCTGCCTGCAATGGTGATATTATTCTGAACTGCTGTACCACTGGATATGCCTAAATTAAGTGTACCGCCATGTTGCACTGAAAAATGACGCGGAGCATCATTCGTGCCATTCCATGTTAGTGACACTCCGCTCGAATTGTTTGTTATTAAGGTTATGTTTGCATCAATTGGGACAGTTATCTGTGCTGTCATGCTAATATCTTGCGTAATTGTAATGGTCTGCGTGCCACCTGAAGCAATGGCGGATTGAAGGTCGGCAAAGTTATCAACAGATGCGTTGAGCGGTGTAATCGGTATATATTCAGTTGTAGATGTTAAAGCCGCAGGGGTTGTGGTCTGTGTTCCCGTATCGCAAGCGGCGAACACGACCGCAAATGCTGCCATAACTACGGCAGCGCTAAACATCTTTAAAATCTTTTTCATCGGTGAGTCTCCTTATGGTAATATGGTTGGATTGTTAAGGAATCAGTGATTCCTAAAAAGGGAGATGAAGCCTCACCTTGTAAGACTCAAGCGCATTGATTCGGGAGATATAATGGTGCCAAGTGTTATTGTGTGGTGAGTTCACGCAGGCGCGCTCCTTTCTGAACTTTTCGCTGGAAAGAAGCACCAAAGATGAGAAAAACTTGTGAGTATGTGAAAATTTAGCTTGACACGGGGATAGCGTTCCGAGTACAATGTTTGCGTTGCGTTGCGTTGCGTTGCGTTGCGTTGCGTTGCGTTGCGTTGCGTTGCGTTGCGTTGCGTTGCGTTGCGTTGCGTTGCGTGAGGAATCTCGTTATATTCAGCAGGCTAATTCCGCCAATTTTCATTAAATACCCGAATGGCAATCTTGTATTTTCGCGCAGGCAAAGGAATGGCGAGGCAGTTCCACGGATGTAAATATTTTTGAATGGTTGCCAACTGACTGTAGTCTACCCATGAAATGCACGAAAGTCAAGGGGAAATGTGAAAAAAATGAAGAAATATGTGTAAATAGGCTATTCTCCCGGGCTAATTGGCAATACCCGGCGCAGGTGGAGAAGCGGCAGCGATCTCCTTGCGCACCAGTTCGCCGACGATTGCTTCGGGGGTGGTGTGGCAAGAGGCGGCCTTGATACGTAACCAGTCTGCGGAAAGATCGTCGATAAAAATAACGCGCCCGGAGTTTTTGGCGAAAAAGCCGCTCTTTCCGTTGCCTGATAGCCTGGGCGTATTTTTTGTCCAATATTCATCAAGGGCATCGTATTCTTCATCGGTCATATCAGGCATGATTTCCTCCTGTTTCGTCGAGCAGCGGCAAAAATTTATCCCTGCACTTCATGGCATGGAATACTTTCAGATTCTGCTCGTCAATGACATTGTACATTATTTCCAGCAAATTTGCATTACTGTCAAACCCTATCAAGAGGTGTTTATCGGTGTCGTCCTAAAACACATCATCATACTTCCAGTTCAAAATAGCATATCTGATATTTGCCTCAGTCACGCCATGTTTGAATGCAGATGGAACAAATTTGACAAGAACACCCATATCAACAGTATAAAAGACAACAACGAAGCCGTAAAGAGCGGCGCAGATAAAGCGGCTTGCCAATGAAGCCCAGCGGGTGAAGACTTGTTTCCAGACCCTTCCCCACAAGCAAGCCGCGTGTTATCAGGCGCAAATATTCCCTGAAGAATAAAACCAATGGGGAACGATGGAACTTTTGTTTTTTTGCGAAATGAGCTATACTTGAACATGGATTTTATTATCGAGTTCAATCCCGCCGCTTTCAATCATAAAGTGAGCGAGGCAGACATCTATCGGGCTTTTGATACAGCAATATACGATGGTCTGCTGGATGAGCCTGATGATGAAGATGCGCGGGATAAATATTTGCTTATCGGATTTGATCGCAATGCGCACACACTTGAAATCCTGTATAATTTTATAAGCGACTATCGTGTGAATGTATTCCATGCAATGCCGTGCAGGAGTATCTATCACCACCTTTTAAAGCCGAAGGAGTAACAATGGCACGCATGACTGACGACGAAGCGCAAAGACTGGACGAGAAATGGACAAAGAACCCGCCGAAAGCTGGCCCCAACGGAACAGGGTATTTCACCCAATGTAAAAAAAACGCCCATACCATAACGATTGACAGTGCTACAGCAAACTACCTGAATACTAAAGCCATCGCCGATCATAAAACGCCTGCCCAGATTATCGGTGAAATGGTTCAGGAACGGATTGCCGCTTCGCCTCACCAATGAAGCCCAACGGGTGCGGACTTGTTTCCCGGCCTCTTCCCCCAGGCAAGCCGATAATTTCGGCGTGGGCGGGGAGTGTTGTCAGCAAGCCCTTTGATGGTCTCCATGTCCAGCCCGGTGACATCATGCACAAACTCAATTGTTGAGCCTTTTGCCAGCAGGTTTCGGGCTATATTCTCTTTACCTCTGGCTTCCATGCGCGCCGTGAAACCTACTTTTTCCAGAACCTGCTCCAATGTCAATGCCGGATTAACGTCCTTGGGTAGCCGCTGCGGACAAACGCCGCGATATTCTTCCTGATTAGTATGTCGCTGGTCTTTTTTATGATGACCACCGTGAGTTTTTGTATGAACAGAAAGTAGGGAGCAGTGGCAACCGCCGCGTTTTTCGCGGGCTTGCTGCTTGTCTGAATGCTGTGTAGATTGCTAATTTTGTGCGATGGTAAGTTCGCGGGTAACCAATTCATGAATTATTTCATCCGGTGTTTGCCGTGTGGCAAGAGCTTTGGAGGTAATGTATTCCGCAGAAAAATCATCAACTGCAATCATTTTAAAGCCTTTTTTCGCGGTGATTCCCCGAATTGTCGGATTAACTTTTGGTGTCGTTTTGGTCAAAAGCTCGTCCAGAGCATCGGCTTCTTTTTCGGTCATAATAGTCATATCCTTTCTCCAAGGGCCGCGCAAAAGCCGTACGAATATCAATTTCTGAAACATTGTGTTTGAATGCCGAATCATGAAAAATATAATTTGTGAACACATTTTGAATTATATAGCAGAAATTTGCGGGAAGCAAGGGAGAACCAAAGAACGGAGAATCAACGCCTGTGGGGCGCTGGGGCACTTGGTATCCACACGGGGTTTTGTCAGATAACGCTGCTCTCTGTTCATAAGAAAATTGACAATAGTATCATTCTGTGGTATCATCAAAATAGATGAACGCCAAGCAGAGCAAAACACTGGAAGACATCTTCCGCAATCCCATAAAAAGCTCTGTTTTATGGTCAGATGTGGAAGGTTTATTCAAAGCGTGCGGCGCGCATATTGAAGAAGGACGCGGATCCAGAGTTTGTGTATTGCTGAACAATGTTGTCGCAGTATTCCATCGGCCGCATCCGCAGAAGGAAACCGACAAGGGCGCATTAAAAGCGGTGAGACGTTTTTTGGCAAATGCGGGGGTTAAGCATGATGAAATATAGGGGCTACACCGGAAAAACCGAATACGATGACAAAGCCGAGACCTTTTTCGGCGAGGTTATCGGCCTAAGGGATGTGGTTACTTTTACAGGCACCAGCGTAAATGAACTAAAAAAATCTTTTCAGGAAAGTATCGACGAATACCTTGCTTTTTGTCAGCGTGTGAATAAAACGCCGGATATTCCCGTTTCTGGCAGGTTGGTATTGCGGCTTCCGCCCGAACTCCATTTCCGCGCTGCTGTCAGCGCAAAATCCGAGGGGAGCAGCCTGAACTCCTGGGTTACCGATGCGGTAAAGGACAAACTGCTTGCAAAATCAAGCTGAGGTCAGGCTTTCCGGTTCCGTAAAACGGATCGCGCCGCGCCCTCCTAGCTATTCCGCTTCACCTTCGCCCACGTATCCCGCAAGCCGACTG
>WQRS01000152.1 GCA_009786615.1 Treponema sp.
CCATGAAGGAACTCATTTAAAACGTTCGCCATGCTGTTAAGCGTCGCTTTTTTCCGTTTGATGGAAGTAATATCAATATCAAGGATCAAGCCCGGCTGTATNTGGTANGGGTTAATCATGTAATCGAAGTGAGAATATTCTCTCTCAAGGAAGAAAAGCCTGTCTTCAANNACCCNTCGCTCAATCGGGTACTGATAATCATACACACTTTTAAGTCTTTGCCGCATCAAAATTATCTGCCGGCTTATCCTCTCCTTCTCAAAGATGTACGTACGGTTGGAACGTTCCACTTCAGTTTCAGCAGGTTTGACAAAAGAAATCTCATCCCAAACCTTGTCAATGTCTTGATATACCGGCTCGCCGGTTTTGTCTTTGATGGTTGCTTTAATTTTTTTCCGGTTTTTCGCAGCAAGATCGTTAAAATCGACAATTTTTCCCCAGCCTTTGGAACCTTCATAGATTACCATGATTGTGTCCCAAACGTGCTGAACTTCAGTTTCAAAACTCTTCAACTGCACATCGTAAGCTTTTCGCTCTTCGATAAGTTGCGCACTGTCCAAATACTTCATTTTGATTTGGTAGCGTTCATCCGGAAGGTTTGCGCTGTCGGTGTCTTCATACTCACGGATTAGCAACTCGCGGGCATTTTTGAGATTTTCGATGTACTGATAGCCCATCTTGGACGTGTCCAAAATCGAGGTGATGGAATTGATCGCGGTATTAAATCCACGGTTTCTCAAGTTTTCAAGATCCACGATTTTTTTCAGGTTCTCACGAATATTCATCTGGTCAAATGTATCAGGATCNATTTCTGCACGAAGATCAGAAAGCTTGTCCATGAGGTTTTTGGACAGCATCTTGTATCGTTTGGACTTGGGATCCTCTTTGGAATCGTCAGTATGATCTTCCACTTTGGCAAGCTTAGAGAAAAGAATTTCACTATCCGAAAGCTCTTCAAGCCCTCGATCCATGCGTTCATCTTTGACTTTTTCCATCTCTTTATCGATAAGGTCAACAAGGTGCTTGCTCAAAAGGTCCTTGATAAGGTACTCCACCGTCACCTGGTAATGGAAAAGCGGGCTTATAAGTTCTGAGTCCAGAATATTGATGGACATTTTCACGTCCGTCACGTTAATGGGNTTCTGGAAATTGTCCTTAAACGAACACTTCACCACNGAATANGCATTTTGCCCACGGACAAACGCGCCGGTGTCAGTTTTCTGACGCAAAAGGCTGTTGGTCATGGTTTCAAGTTCGTTCACGCCCCTCTGCACATGCCCCTGAAGGTGACCGTACATGTTAACGATAGACTTTTCAATTTCGCCTGTGTTAAATTTGTCGGCGCCGCCTATTGCATCCAGAAGCCTTGCAATTTCATCAGGGGTGTACCGCGAAAGAACTTTAGTTTCTTCCTTGTCGATGAAATTCCTGACCTTTTTTACCATTTCGTCTTCCGTTGTTACCATGTAACGGTTGAACATATTCTGGTAGTTCTGGTTGAAATAATTGTACAGCTTTTCTTTTAAGCCGCCCATCACATCAAGGCGTTCCAAAACATCTTTTGGAAGTTTGGCGGTTAGGTGATGAATAACTTTGTTGGTTTCCTCCTCCAACAGTTGGTTTACTTCCGTTTGTTGATCACGGTATTCCTGAGCGAGTGAATTGCGCGAACCTACCGCGCTAGGTTTTTCAGGGTGAAAAACATTAGGGCTTTTGGGTAAATCAATAGGCATATCTGGCTCCTTTAGTCTTTGAAATACCTAACCGACACCTTAAAAGGTCAGCATAGGTCAAACTATTCTACGCTTTCTTGTACAAAAAGTCAATAGTAACACTGTGAAGTTTTTTGCACAAACTAGCTCTTTTTGACAAAATTGACCAATACATCGTCCATATTCGGGCGGCCGATTTCCTGCAGGCTGTATTCCACGCGCGTGCAGGGCTTGTTGATTTTTATCACCCGTTGCAGGTCTATGGGCGTAGCGATGATCACCGAATCGCAATCGGTTTTCTCGATTGTTGCGGACAGATCGTTCATCTGTTGTTCGCCGTAGCCCATCGCCGGAAGCAGTGTACCGATGTCAGGATAGATGCGGTAAGTCTCCGCAATCCTTCCGACAGCGTACGGTCGCGCATCAATGATATCAGACGCGCCAAAACGCCGCGCGGCAACTATGCCCGCTCCCATTTTCATATCGCCGTGTGTGAGTGTAGGGCCGTCTTCGATTACAAGCACGCGCTTTCCGAGTATCACTTCGGGTTTGTCTACGCTGATTGTGGAAGCCGCATCCACCACCACGGCGCGCGGGTTGATCTTTTGGATGTTGGCGCGTACGGTCTGGATGTTCTCAAAATCCGCGCTGTCAATTTTGTTAATCACCACAACAT
Source organism: Treponema sp. (assembly GCA_009786615.1). The sequence continues at coordinate 2,389 of WQRS01000152.1, forward strand.
CGGCAAGGCGCAGTGTGATTTCGCCGGGGTAATAGGACTTTTCGTGTCCGGGGCGGTGCGGGTCTGTCACAGCGACCATAAGGTCAGGTTTGAAGAACGGGAAGTCGTTGTTGCCGCCGTCCCAGAGGATCACATCGCATCCTGCGGGGTCGTTTTCCGCCGCGTTCAAAATCGCCTGGTAATCCACGCCGGCATAAATTATGTTCCCGCGCGCTACGTGCGGTTCGTATTCTTCCATTTCTTCTATCGTGCAGTTGTGTTTTTTTAGGTCTTCGATTGATGCAAAACGCTGTACTTTCTGCGCTTCAAGGTCCCCGTAAGGCATTGGGTGGCGGACGGCGATGACTTTAAGCCCCTTCGCCATGAGCGCCTCAACAATGCGGCGGGAAGTCTGGCTTTTGCCGCAGCCTGTGCGCACAGCCCCGACAGCGATAACGGGCTTTGTGCTTTTGAGCATAGTGCCTTTGTGCCCAAGCATGGTGAAAGCGGCTCCGGCGGCATTTACCCGCGCTCCCACGCCCATGACAAACGAATACGGCACATCACTGTAGGAAAAAACGCATTCGTCCGCGTCAAGCTCCACGATTATCTTTTCAAGCTCGGCTTCATCGTGGATGGGAATTCCTTCCGGGTAAAGGCTCCCCGCAAGGGATGCAGGATATTTGCGGCCTGCAATGTCGGGGATCTGGGCGGCAGTGAAAGCCACAACCTTGTAAGCGGGATTATCCCTGTAAAACGTGTTAAAATTGTGGAAATCCCGTCCGGCAGCGCCTATAATAATAATCTTTCTTTCAGGCATATTTTTCCTCCGGTTTTAATGTGCCGCCCGCATGGAGCGAACAGTAAACCATCATAGTAATTTTTTGACCGCTGGGCAAGGGCAAGGCGCGATTTTCCCACGGAAATCAATTTTCACAAGAAAGCAATACCGGGATCAACTTCCGGCAATTCAGAAGGCAGCCAAGCATAATCCTGGACAAAGGAAATCTTGAATTGGTTTTTTGCTTATGAGTCTTAACGCAGTTCAAAGCAATTTTACGCACCACATTTAAGACCTGCTGGACATCTTCGTCTTCGATACGGCAGAAGTCTTCTCCAAAGTGGACATCCAACAGCCAATGCATTGATTCGACTGACCATTCCAGACGAGCGTGCCGTAACAGTTCTTCCGCCGTCAGTTCCCGGCTGGAAATATAATATTGCCATTCGTCGCTGGTTTTGCCTTTATAAGTAAACCGCCTGTTTATGGCCCCAATACAGGAAAGGTTTTTCCACTCGCCTTTGCCGTAAAACCAGTCTATTTCATGAGTTACAAACCCGGTGCGTTCCTCAAGCCTGCCTCCGTTTTTCTCGAAAGTCCTGAAGGTGTCCATGGTTTTTCGCAGGCGAACATCTTGAACGTAGTCTTCTATGTCTTTTTTCATCGTGTTTTGGTTGTCTTTGACGGTAAAAAGATAATCCGCCTTCTTTTCGACGACAATCAAAGCCGTTTCCTTCTGGCAATGCATCGCGTCAGCCACGATCATACAGCCTTCTACCTCAAGCAAGCCTATCAAATCACGGACAGCCGGTATTTCATTGCTTTTCTCTTCCACTTTTACGCCCGCAAGGGTTATCCCAAACTCCGCAAGGTGCGCGCTTACGATGTGTACGGGGCTTTGGTATTGTGACATCTTGCCGGTGGAACGTATGGTCTTGCCGTCAAACGAAATCGTCATTGCACGTTTCCCGTCAGGTATCAACGATTGCGCCCACCTCATAAGGCATTGATTGAGCGACGACAGGTCGATTAGCTTCAGCAAACACAACAGCCAGTAATAACAGGGTATCCTTTTGATGCCCAAATGCTTCGCTAATAAACCTCTAACACTTTCTTCTTCCGACCATTGGCTGATCTGGCTCACATTCTTTAAACCGCACAAAGTTCCGAGTATCACGACAGTCAGCGCCTCCCCTACGCTGAAAAAATAGCCGTTGTGTTCCCTGGTGGTTTCTACCTCGCTCAAATACTCCTTGATTCTGGTGATCTCTCCCATGCTGCATTATATCACCTTGGCAGGGTTCTTTAAAATTGATTTCCGTGGGCA
>WQRS01000153.1 GCA_009786615.1 Treponema sp.
ACATCGGCAAAGGCTCTGTCCAGTTCTTCCAGCTCCGCTATGAAGGCGGCGGCGTTAGCGCGGAAATAGTAAGCGTTGTAAGGATCAAGAGCGGAAAGTGTTTCAGTAAGCGAGCGCACAATCACGATAGCGTTCCGGGGACAAGTCCACACGTGCTCATCATAGTGCGGCTCATGGTGGTGGTGATGTGCGTGATGATGGTCGTGACCGTGTCCGTGATGGTGCGCGTGGTGATGCTCGTGTCCATGATGGTGAGTGTGCCCGTGATCATGATGCCCGTGCGCGTGATGGTGATCGTGGTGATGGATATGTTCTGCCATCACCGTATCCACCAAATCAAGAAGAGCAACAACGCTCATATCTTCCCTGCCCAACGATGTAAGAATAGGTTCAACCCACACATCGCCATGACCGCCAACATAAATGAGCAAGTCAGCGCTGTTTATGGTGATAATGTCCCTGGGTGTCGGTTCAAAGCCGTGGCTTTCCGCCCCGGGAGAAAGCAGCATTGTAAGGGCTACCCTGTCCCCGGCAATCTGGCGGACAAAATCGAACTGCGGAAAAATGGTGGCGACAACCCGCAGCCTGTCTTCGTCAGAACCAGGGCGGGAAGGGCTGCATCCGGCAAAGAGCAGGGCAAAAGCCATGCTCAACAAAATGACAATGATCTTTCTCATAAAAATGTTCTCCTTAAATTACGTGTTATAAAATATCAGCGGCTGACAACAGCAGCGCCCCTTCTGTTTAGGACAGTGAGCGAAGTCAATTCAATGTAGATAAAGCCCCTCATCCTGATCACGCCTATCACTTCAACCCATGAATGATCTGCAGGCGGCGGCCTTGCTGTGCCTTCAGGCCATTGCACTTCAAAGCCAATTCTCATGACGCAGCAGCCGTCAGAGAAATTGCGGTAAACGACATACAGGGGTTCGTTAAAACCCAGTGCCGCATTGTAGTTGACGAAAATCCCTTCAAGCCTGATAGTTCTTCCCATATAATCAAATGGATTCAGGTTGATATGATTGACATGGGTTGCGAACATTCTTTCGCTTATTTCTACGGCGGCTCTTCCCTCTGCCGCGGCGGCGCTCACCGTGAAAAAAGATACGGCTATCGCCAGTTTGACGGCGGCGGCAAAAAAACTGCGAGGGTGATTGTTACGCATTGTGTTACTCCCTTGTAAGCCACGGCGGCATACTGTATGTGCTGTCTATAAAAAACTCACCAGTTATGCCCCATTCGATAGCATAAGCTGTGTGAACCAAATCGTTAAAATGCCACCATTCGGAAGCCAAAGGGATTAATCCCGCATCTGTCAGATACCTGTGCATCAAAATGGTTCCGGGTGTCGCCCTTTCGGAAAACTCCGCCTGCTTCCACGCGACAAGCGATCTTGAATGCACAGGTCCAGAGAAGACAACCGCATCGATACTCATCTCGTGCATGGGCGTTTGCATCCGGTGCGGCGTATGACGCGTGACATGTATGTACGCGAAATCGCCTGAGCTTCTTACTTCAAACTGGTCAATCCTTGCAAGGCTTACATCTATCGCCGTACCGCGCTGGTGGTTGTACGGGGAAGCCGCCAAAAACCATCTGGTATTCCACGGAGGGGTGGAAACACCCGCCCGCACAACAGGGTCAGTGTTGACCAGGTCATGAAAGCTTTCGTATACAAGGTTATGCGCCTGTGCCGGTCTGAACGCCTCGTACATAATCAAGGTGTTGCCGTCAGCCAAAGCGGCGCGCTGGGCGGCGGCTATTTTCCCTGCCATCCCGTACAAAACCGCGGCTATGTATTTTTCCCTTCCAAAGCGGGCATTAAAATCTCTGGAGTTGTACAAAGACCTTCCGGTAATCTTGGGAATGACCCTTCCTGACGATCTGAACAGCGAAGACGCATGGTTTGTAATATTAAAAACCATCGAGGGGAGAATATCAGGCAAATTGATCATGCAGTACCGCGACATAACCCAGCCCGTAGTGCCGCCAACCAGTATGTACCACCAGCCGTTATGCGCTTCAAGGATTGTAAAACCCTGTCCCGGCGGCAGCGTGCCTACAACACGGGTGCTTCCGTCTGCCTCCGCCTCATGCAGCGGAAGATAGATCGCCGCCCAGCCGGTAGCACCCGCGACAGGAAGCTCAAACAATCCGTCTTCCGGGTTGTAAAACATATATGCCGCAGGCGAAACATTCTCAAGAACAACAAGGGGCATCGCTTGCCAATCCTGCATTTCCCCTTGCCCGCAGCTTGAGAAACAACTAACAGCCAAAAACGCGATTACAAAAACAACAGTCTTTTTCATATCCCAATTCTCCCAATCCGTTAAAAACACTCATAACAACTCCTCTGTAAAATCCTAACCGCCTCTTGTTTTCAGATTCTTTGAGGCGGTTTAGTGCGGGAAAAGTTAATGTGTTTTCAAGTGTTCAAACGGACTTTGAGTAAAACGGGCGAACAAATGCAGGGATTAAATGATGCGGGTTTTTTGGAAGATTCCTGTATGAGGAACACCAAGGCGGCGGCAAAAAACATTAAAATGGCTATCAATCTGATGGTGTTGAAGAAGTACCCGGCGGCTCTAATTATCATGCAAAANGGGCAATCGTACCCTATGCAATCGTGATCGATGACGGCGGCTACNGCAAGCATGGTAAGAAGGATCGCTACGATAACGAACATTGCCAAAACAGCAAGCAGATTTTTTCTTCCAAAGGAAAAGGATCGCAACACATAGTTAGAATACGCTAACTTTTTATTTATGTCAATACGGAAAATNCTAATTCGCTNCAATTTGCCAATTACAATGATCCGTATATTTCTATTAACCCATAGTCGATAGTATTTTCTAGTTCCTCGAGCTTTGGTTTTGCATGTATCAGTAATTCCGCCAATGCCTTGCTGCTGTTATTTCCCGTTTTAAGTAAAACTACTTTTGGAGGAAATCCTTTCAATTCCAGCAGATCAAGGAAGTCATTGTCTTTTGTTATGATTGTATAACCATTATGCAACGCATAATCCCATATATCGTTATCATGTGCGGGTATGGAAAGACCGATTGAGTCAGCATGAACACATTCGCCAAATACCGGCGTTAAAATGACAAGCAGCTTCCATGANATATTTGCNTCAAGTAACAGTTTCATGAGTGTGCTGTGCCGCTGTCATAATCCTAACCACTTCTTCACGCCGTGCCGCAAAAGCCAGCGCGGCAGTGATATGAGCTTCCTTTAACAATGGGTAATCTTCCAAAATCTCAGAAACTGAAATACCTTCAGACAGCCACTGTAAAATATCACCTACGGCTATTCTCGTGCCTTTAATNCAAGGCTTACCGAAACGAATATCTTGATCAATTCCAATATATTTTGAAAGCTCTTCATGCCTCATATTCGCAGTATAGGCTTACCTTTTCGTGGAGTCAATAGTCAGAAAGTAGTCTATCTTAGCCGGTTTTAACCACCACTATATGTTGAATATGATTAATAATTATCTCCACAAAAACTCCATATCTTTCTGCTATGATTGGTCNTACAATGGTAGAGTATGAGGGAACCGTAATGGAAAAGGGAGATGTTGTCCTTGTTGTTGACGATGAGATTAAGATTTTGGAAATCGTAAAATCTTATCTGGAAAAGGACGCTTACGTTGTACTCACGGCGCAGACGGGTGAACAAGCGCTGTCTATTTTGCGGGATCAANATGTGTCTCTNTTAATATTGGATTTGATGCTTCCGGGCATTACGGGTGAGGAAATATGCCGCACNGTNAGGGAAAGTTCAGGCATNCCAATTATTATGATGACGGCAAAAAGCGATGAGGAAAGTATTATAAGCGGTTTTGGTTTGGGGGCTGATGACTATGTTACCAAGCCGTTTAGTCCGCGGCAGTTGATGGCGCGGGTTGCCGCAGCGCTTCGCAGAAGCAAGGAAACGAAGCCGGCGCGGATGGAAAGTAGCACGGATGGAAAACCGCACGGTCTTTATGTGGACAAGAAAAACCGCAGTGTCAGCAAGGATGGCAAAGTTATAAGGCTCACCCCAAGCGAATACAAAATCCTCCTGCTCCTTATATCCGCACCGCATAAAACCTTCACCAGAGACGAAATTATCTTCGCTGCCAAAACGGATGACTACGACGGCTTTGACAGGACAATCGACTCACACATCAAAAACTTAAGGTACAAAATAGAGGATGACCCGAAATCTCCGCGTTATGTTGTTACCATACATGGCTTTGGGTATCGCTACGGGGGTACGTTATGACGATAAGTCTTCGCAACCGTATGGTTTTGACATATTCGCTTTTTATATGTGTGTTTATCCTGTTGTTGAGTTTTGTCATAAATCAGTTTGCGTTGTGGTTGTTTCAGGGTTTTGTAAGGGACAGTGCCGATGAACAAAGCCGGCAGGCGGCAGTCCTTGTTTCCGAGCAATACTCACCTGAAACAGGC
>WQRS01000154.1 GCA_009786615.1 Treponema sp.
CACCGCGCTGACAACGGGTATCCGCGATGAAGCCACCGCCCGCACTACCACTTCCTCCGAAAAGGGAAGCAGGTCTTCCAGAGAGCCGCCCCCCCTGCCGACAATAAGCACATCCGCCATGCGCCAGTGGTTTGCCTGCTCAATGCGGCGGGCAATGACGGGCGCGGCCTCCGCTCCCTGAACCGGCGCGGGGAGAATGACCACCCGCACACCGCGGGCACGGCGCTTGAGGATATTCAGTATATCGCGCAGGGCAGCTCCCGTGGGGGAACTTACCACGCCTACTGTTTCGGGGAAGCGCGGGATGGGGCGTTTGCGCTGTTCGTCAAAAAGGCCCTCGGCGGCGAGTTTGCGCTTGCGCTCTTCCAGCATGGCAAGGATATCGCCTTCGCCTGAGCGCTCCATTTCCTCAACAACGATGGAATACGTGCCGCGCTGCGCGTACACCGAAAGGCCCCCCCGCACTTTCAGGAGCATCCCGTCCCTGGGCTCAAAGGTAAGGGAGCGGATGCGGTTTTTGAACATGATGCCCTGAATGGAAGCGCCTGAGTCCTTCAGGGTAAAGTAAAGGTGCCCGGTGCTGGAGGGCTTGAAGTTGGAGAGCTCTCCCTCCACCACCACCTGGGGGAAACCTCCTTCCAGGGTGCGGCGTATGAGTTCGGTGAGCTCTGTGACGGTAAGCTTACGGGAGAAATCCACGGGTATAGTATAAGGAAGAAAGGCCGTTGTTGGAAGTGGGCGCAAAAAGCGGCATCCGCAAGAGCATTGCTTCCCGGATGCCGCCGCGCCAATCAGCAGCGTGCCTAAAAGAGCCCTGAAATTTTCCCCGTGTTGTCCACGTCGATTTTTTCAGAGGAGGGAAGTGCGGGCAGACCCGGCATGGTCATGATTTCGCCTGTCAAGACAACGGCAAAACCCGCGCCTGATGAAATTTTCACGTTCTTTACGGTAAGCGTCCAGCCGACAGGAGCGCCCAAAAGGGAGGGGTTGTCGGAGAAACTGTACTGGGTTTTTGCCATGCAAATCGGGACTTTATCAAGGCCCAGTTTTTCTAGCTGCGCAATTTGCTTTTTCGCTGCCGGCAGAATATCAACGCCGTCCGCCCGGTATATGTTTTTCGCGATAGCCTCAATCTTTTCCTTTATCGGAAGGTTGACATCGTAAAGGTATTCAAAGGTAGTGGGCTCTTCGCAAAGACGCACCGCTTCTTCGGCAAGTTTCGCGCCGCCTTCACCGCCTTTTGCCCATACTTCGGACAGGGCGACATTCACCCCAAGCTCTTTGCATTTTCTTTCAACCAGATCAAGTTCGGCTTTTGTGTCTTTGGGGAAAGCGTTAATCGCCACTACTGCCGGAAGTTTGAAAACTTTCGTGATGTTTTCGATATGCCGCAGGAGGTTCGGCATACCCGCTTCCAGGGCGGGGAAGTTTTCTTTTTCAAGGTCGGCTTTGGCGGCNCCGCCGTGGGANTTTAGCGCGCGGACAGTCGCGACAACAACAACCGCNTGNGGCTTAAGGCCGGAGAAACGNCATTTNATGTCNAGGAATTTTTCCGCGCCCAAATCCGCGCCAAAGCCCGCTTCGGTAACAACGTAGTCGGCGCATTTGAGCGCAAGNCGNGTCGCCATTATCGAGTTACAGCCGTGGGCNATNTTGGCAAANGGGCCGCCGTGTATAAAAGCCGGNGTGCCTTCAAGNGTNTGCACCAGGTTTGGCTTGAGCGCGTCTTTAAGAAGGGCGGCCATTGCGCCTGACGCATTGAGCTGCCCCGCGGTAACAGGCTGTTCATCGTAAGAATAGCCGATGATGATTTTTCCAAGCCGTTCCTTTAAGTCGTCAATGTCAGAGGCAAGGCAGAGTATCGCCATTACTTCCGAAGCGACCGTTATGTCAAAGCCGTCCTCGCGGGGAGCGCCGTTTGCCTTGCCGCCAAGCCCGTTCACTATAAAACGGAGCTGGCGGTCGTTCATGTCAACGCAGCGCCGCCAGGTTATTCTGCGGGAATCAATGCCCAGCTTGTTGCCCTGGTGGATGTGGTTGTCGATAAGGGCGGCAAGAAGATTGTTCGCGGCCCCTATGGCGTGAAAATCGCCGGTAAAATGCAGGTTGATATCTTCCATTGGAATAACCTGCGCCCAGCCGCCGCCGGCAGCGCCGCCCTTTACGCCGAACACCGGCCCAAGCGAAGGCTCCCGCAGCGCGACAATCGCCTTCTTGCCAATTTTGCGAAGGCCGTCGGCAAGGCCCACTGTGGTGGTGGTTTTCCCTTCCCCCGCCGGAGTGGGATTAATCGCTGTTACAAGAATTAACTTGCCGTCTTTTTGTTCCCGGTTTTTTGCCAGAAAATTATAATCCACCTTTGCCTTGAATTTCCCGTAATGCTCGATGTACTCATCGGGAATACCCGCATTCTTCGCAACTTCGTCAATGGGAAGCGCGTTGTGCGGATACACGCTCTGGGCGATTTCAATGTCTGTGCCGATAAATTTTGTTGTGTCTTGCATATTTTATGATGGTATGCTTGTGCGGAAAAGTCAAGCGAAAAAGCCTGCTTGGGAAAGTTCTTGTGTGTCTGCGCTGTCCATAGCTTGTATATTGTTATGCATATATGTTATATTGTGGCATAATCCTTTAAGTCAGCGCCAATAGAGATTTTTGACACCATTCTTAAGTTTTACGGTGAATACGGCGCGAAAAAACATTGTAAAAAATGGCCCGTATGGGTTGTTTAAAAATAATCTCATAAGGAGAGAAAAAGATGAAAAAATTTACTTTGGTGACCCTGATACTTATCGGTATCGCGGCGGCGAGCGCTCATGCCCAGATCAACCAGGCTTTGGTTGGCTCATGGGACTGGCAGCCTCATATGCCGGGAGTCCTGGTGCTTCACGCTGACGGTCAGTACCTTTGGATTGCTGTGGATTACGGCGCAATGGGCTGGAGATGGTCTTCCCGCGGCGGCACCGTCTGGTCTACTCATCCCACCATGGGTACGGGGCCGTTTTTCCACTATCGGCTGATTGACGCCAACACACTTCGCATTGAATACGCTGACCTTGCGGTACAAATGGGAGTAACCGGTGTGTTTTATTTGAGCCGAAGCCGCTAACGCAAACGCAGGGTAGTTACCCGCAATTTTTTTCGCAAAGAAACGCCAGGACTCAGAGCGCGCAAAGTTGATATTTGCGATCTGAATCTTCCCCTGGCGTTTTCTTTGCTTGATATGGTTTGTGGATACCAAAACCAATGAGCATAACGATGGACATTGCAAAAAAGCAGGATTTGTTTTTCAACTTACTAAAGGACATCCAGGAGGAAGCTGTTGTTGTCGCCCTGTCAGAACACAAGGAAAGTGACGCGCTTGAAGACATGCTGTACAACGCCACGTACCACGCACTGTATTCAGTGTTGGAATTGATTGACGGGTATGCCGCCGATGAAATCAAGCTGGATCTCATCGACAGGGAAAGCGGTGAGTCAATGAGAAAAAGCATAGAGCTGCACGACACCTGCGCCGCCTATTTGCGTTACCAAAAGGATTGAACGCCGAAAATAGCGATAATGCCGGGTCGGCGTTGATAGAGAAAATGTACCGCAGATAGGGGCATGTTAGAATCATGCAGCACCCAATATCTTTAAAGTTATTTCTCTACCCTATACAAAAGCGCGCTTTTATGATAAGGTTTTCTTACAACATAAATGACATTGCAAAAGGATTATGAAACACAATGAAAATCGTTAAGATCTTAAAGCCCGATGTTGCAAACCGATATAGCGCAATTCCCCCATACAATAAGCCTCGTATGAGGTTTTAAAAATAAGCCTGCGGAGGCTTTAACACCGCAAAGGAGTGCTATATGCCAAAAAATTTAATTGGGGGAATCCTCAACAACGTGGGCAATTCTGCCGCAAGGGCGGCAAACCAGGCAGTCACAAGGGCAAGCAGGGACATCTCCAACGTTGCTGCAAGACAGGCTACGCAAGCTGTAAAGGGCCTGACCAGCAAGAAAAAGGGAGAGGACAAGGCGGATGATGCCAAAGCAGAAAGCGGTGATTCCTGGGCCTGCGCGTGCGGCGTGTCCAACACCGGCAAATTCTGCGGCGAATGCGGCAAGCCGCAGCCGGCGGAGACCGTATGCTCATGCGGATGGATACGACCGGCGGGAAGCACCGTGAAGTTCTGCGGCGAATGCGGCTCAAAGTTTGAATAGCGGAGCGCGTGTTTTCGCAGATGGGCAAAAGGTGGAAAGTGGGGGTGGGCATTACCTATGCGTGCCCCCCCGTACACCCCTGATGTTCATCCACATATAACGAAAATATAGCAAATGACTAAAAAGAATTGGACAACGGAAAAACTTTTTACAAGACTGTTAAACAACAAGTCAAAAAAATCATATTGGGAGTATATCAGTATTCTGCGCTCGCGCCCTGATGAAGAAGTTTTCAGACAATG
>WQRS01000155.1 GCA_009786615.1 Treponema sp.
TTGGGCAATATGTGGAACAAACGCCGCGCGTTTTTCTTTAACGCCCCGTTTCGTGACATGATTTTGTCTTCGCTTGACACAGCCGAAATCGCCTTCCGCGCGGCGATGTACTATTGGAATCAGGCGCTGGTTTGGGTGGAAATGCTGAACGACAACCGTTTTAGATGGATAAACTTGACACAAATCCAGTTCTGGGAAGATCAGGCGCACCGCATCAGAAACGGAAGGTTAAACTACGGACGCACCATCAACAGGGAACTTGCCATGCTCCAACAGGTGCGGGAGCAGTTCCTCGCGATGGATGAGCATACGTATTAGCGTCCGCTTCCTCAAGCGGACGGCGCAACAGCCGCTAAACCTTAAACTTGGAAACCTCGCTCATCAAAATCTGAATGCTTTCGCGGTTGTTTCCGCTCAGTTCCTTGATCCGGTTTACCGCGATGTTAATCTCATCCGTTCCGGTTGCCATTTCGATCATACCGCCAGAGATCTCCTGCGTTACGTTTTGCAGGTTTTTGCACTCAAGCATTACTTCCCGCGAGCCTTCCATCATTTGCAGAGAACCGCCTTTGACCTGATCGCTTATTTCGCTTAACTGCCCTATTCCCTGCAAAACCTGGCGGCTGCCCTGTCCCTGCTCTTCCATCGCGCGCAGGATGCTTTCTTCCTGCTGGGCAACTACCTTTACCCCGTTTTCAATTGCCTCAAACTTTCGCAATACGTTGTCGGTGGATTGCGTAATTTTATCGATNGANGTCTTTATTTTTTTCAAAACTCCGCCAATGGTTTTCGACTGCGCGCTTGAGGATTCGGCAAGCTTGCGGATTTCGTCGGCAACAACGGCAAAACCCCTGCCCGCTTCTCCTGCGTGCGCCGCTTCAATTGCCGCGTTCATGGAAAGCAGGTTCGTCTGGCTTGCGATGTTTTGCATAACCGAGTTAATTTCCATAAGCGATTCTGATTCCCGCGCGATTCCCTGTATGTCGGTGATCACTTCAGCCAGGCTTGACCGCCCAACTTCAGAAGCGCTGTCCAGTTCCCGCACATTTTCGGTGTTTTTNGACAAAGTGTTGGTAACAGAGTGTATGTTGGCAATCATTTCTTCTATGGCTGNCGAAGACTGCGAAACTGCCGATGTCTGNGTTTCGACATGACCGTTAAGCTTGCCTATATTTTGCGTGACCTGTTCCATTGTTGAATAGGTCTGCGTCACACCCGCGCTCTGGCTCATGATACGGGAGGAAATGCTTTGTGTGTTTACAGAAATCTCGTTTACCGCGGCGGCTGTCTCTTCCATGCTGCTTGCAAGTTCTGAACCAATGCCGCTAAGCGAAGTTGCCTGCGTGCGGATACTTATGACCAGGTTTCTAATCCGTTGTAGAGTTGAATTAAAGTAATACGCCATGCGGCCGACTTCATCTTCACTTGAAACTTCAAGTTTTCTGGTTAAATCTCCTTCGCCCTCTGATATTTCTTTAAGCATTACAACCGCTACTTCAATCGGCTTTATAAGCATTATTTTGCAGCTGAAAAAAAGCACAAGGATCGCCAGCACCAAAATAAATGTGGACATAATACCGGCTTGAACTATCTGTGAGGAAATGCTGTCAGAAATTAATTCGTAAATTGTGTGCATTTCAGTAAGAACGGCAATATAACCTATAACATCGCGGGTGTTTTCGGCAAAGATCGGTCTATAGTAGGCAAAGTGTTCAATACCGTGGATGTGCGTCCGCTCACGGAAAAAGTCCCCGCGCAATAGCGGTAAAAGAGCTTCGCTGTCCGCGGTAAGCATCGTGCCAATATCCCTGCCCCCGGCCTGGTTTAAAAGTGTTGTAGATACGCGGCGGAAATCGTTGCCTTCACGCACAGAAATGGAAACCTGTGTGTTGACCGCCCTGGATATTTCATCGGCAACCCTAAAGTCGTTGGTGATGGAATTACCATTCCGGTCTATAAGCTGGTTTCCTGAAAGTCTAAGCTGCCCATGCTCCTCGTTCATCCGCGCAACCAGATAATGCATGTACCCGTTAAGCGCACGATCCCCCATAGTTAACGCGGTCTGGATGCTTAACTGCCGCATACCCATAGTACCTGTAACTTCTGTTACAACAATCGCCAGAATCAAAACCACCGAAGAGAGGCCGACAATTTTTAATTGTAATCCAGCTTTTTTTAACAATTGTTTCATAAAGTGTTCCTATTTTTAGATGGATTAGATATACACGTATAAGTATAATGCGGGGAAAAATATACGCAAGGATTTTTGAGCAACGATTTTGCTGTTATTTTACCGTCAGAGAAAGATTTCGTTTTACCCGGAAAAAACCCGCGTAACTTCTTCGCGCACTTGATCGGCTGCCGCTTGGTAATTGGCTTTAAGCCCGTTAAGATGCTGGGTGAAAAACGCTACGAACTCAGGATCCTGAAACGGGTCAATTTTTATTTGCCGCCCTAAACGCCTTGAAAGTTCTTCTTCTTTTTGGCGAAGTTTTGGTGCGTACTGACGCTTGACAGCTTCTTCAAACTGCTCCGCTTCTTCCAGATACTGCTCCATGACTTGGGTAAACTGCCCCGCAATTTGACCAAGGCGCTTATCGCCTGAAACAGCGGCAAGCCCCTGTATGGCAGCTTCGATGCGTGTAAGCTCGTCTTTATTTTGGGGAAGCACTATGCGGGAAACCAAAACGTCAAATATGCCTTGTTTGAGGTTTGCCTGGGAACCGGGCGATTCCTTTTTTATTTCGTCAGGGAGGGAGGTGATTGTTCCTTCAAGGAACTCATTCGCAAGTTTCTTGCCTTTCTGTTTTGCCTCAAACAATTCTATGCTTTGTTTGTCGCTTTTTATAGAGTCGCTGCGCTCCAAGGCAATTTCAAGCGCGCTTTTTATTCTTCCCATGCGGACACGATACAGCATTGGCAAAGAAAAATCTAGCTGTTTGTATTTAGCTTAATCACAGCGGCAGTATCTAGTTTTTCAGGCTGTTTATTGTTATATGTAAGTATGCAAACACGTTTCCTTTCATTATTTGCCGCGCTGGTTNTTCTTACACCTTTGCTTTCAGGTCATCCGCATGAAGACATTGNTGTTCCCGCTGTTTTAACAACGGGNTTAAGCTTTGTCGCAGAAAGGGAAACAATCGCTTTTAATGCTTTGGGAACTGAGTTTGTTATAATAAATTCAGGCGATTTAATAACCACCAACAACGAAATCAGTTTCGGGAAAATGTCTGATTTTTCTGATGAAAAGAGTCTAAAGATTTTCTTCGGGGAGCCTGATAATCAGTTTGCCGCCCCCGCCAAAAACTTTCGTCCGGCGTACAGCGAAGACCTTTTCGGCGAACACCTGCTTATCGCCGGAGGCGTAGCAGCTGGCGAAGACACAGCTGACAGCGACACCGCAATCGCTATGTGGGTTCCCGTGCAGTACCGCGAAGTGCTTTTGGGGCGCAACCGTTACATACTGCCTTTATTGTTCCCCGCTATAGAAAACTTTACCCACTACGATTACGTTCTCTACGATTACGTTTTGTGGCACCAAACCCGGCAAGCGGGAATTGAGTACGGCAGGGCGGTTTTTTACAATTCCGCCATAAGGCTTGGAACATCAACGCACATTGGCATAAGGAATATCACAAGAACAGAATCAGGTTACACGGTTTCCGGAGTTCTTTCGATTCTTGACTCACCTTATGACGACCAATGGGGCTTTTTGGCCGGAAGTGAGTTTTTGCAGGTTTACAGGGCGGGGAGTGAAATAACGTTATCTTTGCATCTTGACGGTGATTATCTTGATATGTATGCCATAGACAGCGGCATAAAAATCGGCACATTTATAAGAGCAAGACCTGATTTTATCACGCAGTATGAAAACCTTATTCGCTTTAATGTGGGAGACCTTGCAAGCGTGACATGGCCCCGCCGCGAAGACGGCAGCGTGCACTTTCCGCCGCTGCAGGATATACCCGCTTCCCGCCCCAGCCACCGGGCTCAGGCTTTTTTGAACATNAGGGAAAATCCCTCCCTTANTTCCCGTATCATTACCACAGCGCCTGAGGGAACGCAGATGCAGCTGCTGGAAATTGGCCNTTCAACNGCGATTGGCATAACGATTGCCCCCTGGGTAAAAGTGCTGACTGACTCCGGATATGTCGGCTGGTGTTTTTCAGGCTTTCTGGAAATTATCCCTCACGTCCTGCTAATCACAGAAGAGCCAGACGATGAAACAGCATTCGGATTATCTCCAAGCGTTTTAACACGGGAAAACATTGCTTTTCTTGTTGAAAGTTACACGGACACGCCCGGCATTATCGCACCCGAAACCGCGCAAACCATGCCGCTGTGGGCATTGATTTCAGGCATCACAGCCGCGGTTTCAGGCATTTGGCTGATTGCGATACGGCGCCGGCTGGCAAAGCGGTAACTCTTGGGATG
>WQRS01000156.1 GCA_009786615.1 Treponema sp.
TACTCGTCCGTCCCATGTCAAGCAGTGCGTCAATACCGACGATCATAGCGTATGCGGCGGCGACCACCGGAATTGTTCCGTCAGCGGGCAATCCAATTGAGTACAATACCATGAGGAGCATTATCATCCCGCCGCCGGGAACACCCGCAGTTCCGATTGTGGCAAGGGTTGCCATCAAAAGAACAGTTAATATTTGTTCGCCGGTCAAGATGTACGGGAAAATTACCGGATCATGCAAATGTACCGTAAGCGCGATAAACACAACAGCCGCACCTTGATAAATTGCCGTCCCGTCCATGTTAATTGTCGCGCCCAAAGGAACCGCAAATGAATAGACGTTTTTCGGAAGCCCAAGTTTTGCCGCACACTCCATTGTCACAGGCAAAGTTGCTGCTGAACTTCTGGTTACAAAGCCGGTGACCATCGCCTCTTTTGCGCCCATGAGAAAACGTCCAATGCTCAAGCCTCCGATAGTCCTCACGCAGATGAGAAGATACCAAACGACAACGTAAAAGATGTATGCGGCAAAACAGGTTACGACCACCATGGCAAGCCCGCCGACTACCGCCGGGCCGGCTGTAGCAAACACGACCGCAATCAAGGCAAACACGCCGATGGGCGCGTAATGCATAATTCCCTTCACCATCTTTATGATGATTTCCGCACAGCCGTCAAAAAAGTTGAACACAGTTTCCGCTGCGTTTTTTGTTCTTTCGTTGCCGGATTCGCGCAGCATGGCGATAGCTGTACCGAAACAGAGTGTGAAGAAGATGATGCTTAGCAGGTGTCCGCCAACAATGGATGCCGCGATATTATTGGGAATTATGGCGAGCAATTGATCCGCCAAAGGAGGCGCAACGCGGGCATCACCGACTGCCGCTTCAATACCGACAAGCTCAACGGAGGGGCGGAAAAGGAAACCAGCAGCCAAGCCTGTGCCGACTGCTAGGAACGAAGAGAACACATAAATTAGCATAACTCTTACACCGACTTTTCCCAGCTGCTTGGGGCTTACCGAGGCGGCGCCGACAATCAGCGTAGAAAATATAACCGGAACCATTATCATAAAGAGAAGTCGTATAAAAGCAGTTCCAAAAGGCTGAATCCATGCAAGAACTCTTGCAAGTTCCGCGCCTTCCAGAACACTCCCTAAAATGATCCCTACAACCGAACCGGCAATCAGCCCGATTAAAATCCGGATAAGCAAGTTTGTGTTGAAGTACCAACCAAACAAGCTCTTGCTTTCCACTTTTTCCATAAAATACTCTCCTTAGTAATTTGTATACTGCTCCAAAATACCTGCCCAAAAAACTGTGACTAGAGCCTTACCTGACTGTAGGGTATGATAGATAAAAGTTTGTTAAAATGCAACAGGGAGCTTTCAGCTGTCAATAACGAAAAGCGGCTTCTCCGCTATTGCTTTTCACCTAAATTTGGCACATTATTCCACACATAAGGGGGGAAATATGAAAGGAATACTACTGTTTTTGTTCATGCTCTTTGGAGCTCAGGTTTTGTCCGATGCCATTGAGATTGACTTAATTTTTGAAACAGGCTTGCGTTCAGGAATAACGCAAGAACTGGTGTATCAGGGTGATATCCGGAGAAGCCAACTGGATTGGGTTGACAGGGCTGTTCCCCTTGTAGGTATTACCGCCCACATCAGTGAGGCAAGCGGCTTTTTTTCAAAACTCGGGCTTTCCTTTGCGGTGCCTGTCAGAAGCGGCACAATGGAAAATCGCGATTTTTTGCTTACCACAAGCGCGCTGGTTTCCCATTACTCATGGCATGAAATATTCAGTGACAGGGATTTTTCGGCAAGTATAAAAGCGGGGTACGAGTTCAGGTTTGGAAGTTTTCATATAACACCGTCTGTTGGCTTCAGGTATCACAACCGCAAATGGACGGCAATCGGCGGCTACCTTCAATATCCGGTAGCAGGTCCTTGGACGGGCATGGAACCGCGGGTTTTGCTCCACGGCCCTGTCGTGAGCTACGAACAAAACATCTGGTTTCCATTTGCGGCTTTGCAAGCGGGCTTTAGCCATGTTTTTCCTGATGCAAGTACCGTGCGGCTTGCCGCGAGCGTCGGCGTGTATCCGTTTATCAGGGCGGAAGCAGAGGACGTGCATTTTTTACGGAACACCCAGTTTAATGATTCAATGAGGGGCGGGATAGGCTGGAACGTCGGGATAACCGCAGGCTTTTTCCCCCGGCGCTCAAACGGGCTTGGCTTTGNCGCTCATATTGGTTATGAAGCGATTGTCAATGTGCGGGGTACAACNACAATAACTGACACAGGAATTTCCGCCGGGCTGCCTGTTGTACCNGCAGGATGGAGCGGCGGCACCGATATTAGCCAGTGGTATTTTTCGCTTAAAGTATCCATCCCGGTTTTACGCAGGTAAAGCAACTTTTCGCATGGATTTATGGCCGGCGCACAACTCAATGCGAAATATCTTGNCCTGAAAAGNTCGCTTNACTAGCGCAACCCAAAGCGGCTTGAAAGTTCCTTCAAATTGCTGCCAATAAACAACGCGCCGTAACACGTTACCACCAGACCNATGGTAATTCCAACAGGCAACAGAAACGAAAGCCCTTCAGCGTATGCAACACGGAGGAAATTGGTTCCAAAAAAGGCGCTTGACAGCGACAAGAGGACGAAAAAGCCGATGATAACCCAGCCGCGAAGTGAAAAGCCTGCGGGAGNGTATNTAACTTTGTCCTCAGNNGTCTCTTCGTATATGCGTTCCATGAGGATCTCGCTAAAATCAGGCGGCGGCGCGGGAAGAAAATCGGTTTTCAGGATTTCTTCGGCGTTCCGCAGATTTTTAAGCTCCGTTTCGCAGGCGGCGCAGGAAAGCTGGTGAAGCCAAATCCGCACCTGAACCAGCACGGGCAAAAAGCTCTCCCTTTCCGATTCACAGACCGTATCCATGACCGTCTTACAGTCAAAAAAAACGAAGTTTTTCATCATTAGACTCCTCTGCCAAGCCCGGAATAACCGGCAAAACCCGCGAGCTTTTCCCGCAAGATTTTTTTTGCCCTAAACACATGAGATTTTATCGTGTTCACCGGATACCCGGTGATCATTTCAATCTCCTGATACGAACGGTCATAGAAAAAAAAGAGATCAACGCAAACCCTGAACCGCTCAGGCAAATCCGCAATCGCTTCCCGCACTGCATTTTGAGCAATGCCCCGCAAAAGTTCCCGTTCAGGTGTGTCGTTGTCGGGAACAATTTCCTCATCCGCAAGACTGCTGTAATCCCGTTTCCTGGAAATGTTGTTAATCGCTGTGTTATAGGCGATTTTGTACAGCCACGTAGAAAAACGGGAACGCCCCTCAAAATGCCGCAAATTGCGGTACGTCTTAAGGAAAACTTCCTGCGTAAAATCTTGAGCCTCCTCCGCATTGCGAAAAAAACTCATCCCCATTCCGTAAACTGCCTGCTCATGCCGCTTTACAAGCAAACGGAACAACTCTTTCTGACCCGAGACAACCTGATCGGCAATTATGCGATCTTCATCATCCCCATGAAAGATGGCAGTCATGGAAGCCTGTCGTTGCGCCTAATCCTGTAATAAGCCAACAATCCAACACCAACCGCCAGTGGAATAATCCCGCCTAAAAGACCAAAATTCACCCGTATAATTATCGCCAAAAACACAGTCAGCGCCAGCCCCACTGCCGTCAGCAAAAGCCCCGCAAGCAGGCTGAACGAAAGCAAATCAAATTCCGGGCGTTTGTAGTGTCCCGCTTTGATTAACAGCGTTCTGCGTTTGTGGTTCCACAGGAGGTAGAAAAACACTACCACCGAACCCATAACGATCCCGACAATGGGAATTATTGAAACGATAACCTGGGCGGCGTGGGCTGTCATTTGCTCCATCAGAGAATAACCTCCTGAAAAGATTGATTTTGACTCCGATGATAGCCTTTATTTGACTGACCGTCTATCCCGCTCGACATATACGACACAGCTCACTTAAAATGGTTGCATAACGCGCAGAAACTGTTCCAAAACCGCCATCAGGTGTGCAAAAAATCTCTCTGTCCCCTAAAGCAAGTCCGCCAACTTCGCCTCCTCGCCTGCGGACATCGCCAGCGGAAGCACAGCCGGTTCGGACGGTGATGGCGGAATGAGAAAACCGCCTTCAAAAAACCGCTTGAAAAGCGCCGCATACTCATCGGCATTCATACTTGGCTCTACCGTGAGGTACATTGAGCGTCTGCGCCAAATGCTTTTGGCAAGCGCCTTCCTCACTTTCGGGTACATCTGCTGCAGGCGATTTTCCTGGTTTTCTTCGCGATTTTTGAATGGTTTTCAGCGCGGCGGCGAGATTAAAAAGTGATCGCGCTGCCGGAGCCAATACCGCAGGCGGGATAAGTTCGCCAGGTGGGAAAGTGTTTTCCATACTTTGCGG
>WQRS01000157.1 GCA_009786615.1 Treponema sp.
GCAGAAACTTTGGTGCTTTCAAAGCCCACGCTCTTTTTGGTTTCAGGCACAGCGGAGGAAGAAAGCCGTGAAAACCGTTATCAGGCGATCTTTCAAACTTTCCGTGCCGCCGAAGGTTTTGCCGTTCTTGCCTCCTCCGTTTTTGGTTCGCTTTATTATTCAGACTTTCAGGCACGTTATCCTCTCATTGTCGCGCTTTTTTCAGGCAGCCCAAGCCGCCGCGAGCTCTTGGATCGCAGAGACCGCGCAAACGCGCAGGCGCAAACAGCGGCAGTAATCGCTTACTTTGCGGAAGAAGTCTTAAACAGCCTGAATATGCCTTCAACGCTGCGCGGACAGGAAGTGCCGCCTGCATTTAGCGTGGAAAGCCGCAATGCTTTAATTATTTTTCAAAACGAGTATGAATTTGAGTCTTTTTAAAACGGCGGTTTAAAGCAAAAAAAATCAAGCGCCAACCACTTGATTATATATGCAGATCAGCATAAATTTTAGAATGGATATATCGAAACCCCTGCCGGTTGTGCTTTTTGCGTATGAAGTTTTGAGGTTTTTAGCGTTGGTGTTTTTTCTTCTTATGGCGAACCTTGGGGAGTTCGGTATGTTTGCAGGCAGTGCGCCATTTGCAAATAACGGATTTTTCCCGCACGTTGTGTATGTCAGCACTAATGCGCTTTTTCCCCTCATGATGCTTTTTGTATGGCTTAGACCCGGTGAATATCAGAGCTATCTTACTTTATACACTGCGGGGAAAATAATTGCGGTGGTTTCATTTTTTGCGTGGGCGATTTTTACGCCGCGGGAACTTACCGTATCGGCGGCGGCAATGAACAGCGTGGCAATTTTTGGGGCGAGCATTCTTATAAACATGGCGGATGTTCTTTCCATTTGGGGAGCGTGGGCACTGAAAAATAAATACCGCAAAGCGGACAGCGGAGGTTTTTGATGCGGATTATTCCAATAGCAAGCGGGAAAGGCGGGGTTGGCAAATCTCTGGTTGCCGCCAATTTATCTATTGCTTTTGCACAAGCAGGAAAGCGTGTTGTTTTGGCAGACCTGGATTTGGGCGCATCGAACCTTCATTTGGTTTTGGGTCATCAATCTCCCAAATCGGGACTTGGATCGTTTTTAAATGACACAAAAATTGACTTCAATTCAGTCATTGCCGACACCAACATTCGCGGCTTGCGCTTTATTCCCGGCGACACAGAAATCCCCGGAACCGCAAACTTAAAGCCGTTTCAGTTAAAAGCCCTTGTAAGGCGTTTTATCACGCTGGAAAATGAAGCCGATATTCTGGTGCTGGATTTGGGAGCAGGCACTCATCAGTCAATTTTGGACTTTTTCCTGCTTTCCGGGCAGGGTATTGTGGTAACGGCTCCGGCGGTAACAGCGGTGCTTAATGCGTATGTCTTTCTTAAAAACACAGTTTTCCGCCTTATGTTTACGGTTTTTGGCAAGGGAAGCGCCGCCAAAAATTACCTTGAACAGGTGCGCAAAGACGGATCCGGNCATCAAAAACTTTACATCCCAAAACTGCTCCCCGANATCAAACGCATTGACCCGGTTTCTTATGAAAAGTTCGTTGATCGCGTCACCCATTTTCACCCGCGGATAATAATGAACTTAATCGATGANCCCAAAGATGCCGATGTCGCTATGAAAATACGCCGCTCATGCGAAGAGTATCTGGACNTAAAAATCGAGCACTTGGGGGTTGTATACNGGGATGTGCTTCAGGACACCGCTTTGGCATCGCGTCTGCCTATTGTGATTTACAAGCCGCAATCGGTTTTGTCACAGGCAATTTACCGCATTGCCGACAAGATATTGCAAAGCGAGGAGGATCGTTACCGCCTTGATGACAAGCAAATTGAAGACAGCTTTCAGGAAGCGGGAATGGAGGCAGAAATTGATTTCAGCACAAAAATGGATTACGTGGAAGATTTGCTGCACTCAGGAACCCTTTCGCAAGGCGATCTGATTGAGACGGTGAAAGCCCAACAGTTGGAAATCTCCAAACTGAAAAAGGAAAATAATTTGTTGAAGTTTAAGCTTTCAAAAGCATTTGAAAAGGGCTTTACGCCGTAATTATGGAATAATGCACGAATAGCGCCTGTTTAACCTTACAAGAAGACTCGACAACCGGTTAAAAAGGTGTTATACTTGTCATGGAAGTTTAGCTTTATATATGGCAGAGTTACATGGTTGATAGCGAGCCTTTTAAAAGTCTTGGAAGTGAGCTGGCGTGTGCAATTGAAACGCAAATTCCAATGCTTGCAAGTATGTTTGATTCTTCCCCTGACTTTATATTCTGCAAAGATACGCAATCGCGTTTTACTTACTGCAATAAAAGCGCCCTGAATTTTTTTAATGTTGAATTAAAACAGATTATTGGGAAAACAGCGGAGGAGACTTTTGCTCTCTCTCACCAGGCAAAGAAAAATTTTGAAGAAGAAGATGCTAAAGTTATTAATGAAAAAGCCACTGTAATTTATGAAAAGATGTTGCGTTCGCGGCTGGGGAATAAAAAAGAATTAATTGTAGAGACAGTAAAAACTCCGATTATTGATAACGGCAAAGTTACAGGTATTCTTGGTGTTTCGCGCGATATTTCTGAGCGTAAAATGCTTGAAGAAAAACATGAGCTGCAAACTTCCACGCTTGCGGCACTTTTTGATTCGATTCCTGATTTTATTTACACAAAAGATTTGCGTTTTAGATTTTTGCAGTGTAATAAAAATTTCTTGAATTATTTTGGTTTGCGAGCAGAAGATATTATCGGAAAAACTGATGCTGAGGTTTTTGGTTTGTCAGATGAAGAGGCGGAGAAATCTGAACTTTGGGATAAACAAGTTATTTTGGAAGGACGCACAATTTCCAAAGAAGAACATTTGCAGCAATCCGGAAACGGTGTTACCACAATTGTGGAAACACTAAAAACTCCGCTTGTTTTTAACGGCATTGTAACAGGCGTTTTGTGTATTATCAGCAATATAACAAGATTCAAGGAGCTTGANGAACAGGCGCTTGCAGCGTCGCGCTCAAAATCGGTTTTCCTTGCCAACATGAGCCACGAAATTAGAACTCCCATGAACAGCATAATAGGATTTTCCGAATTGGCTTTGGATTACGAAATCCCCGGAAAGGTCAAAAATTATCTTCACAATATTTTGACAAATTCAAAGTGGCTTTTGCAGATGATAAGCGATATTTTAGATATTTCAAAAATTGAATCCGGCAGAATCGAAATGGAAAAAGTTCCGTTTGACCTGCACGAAATACTTAATTCTTGCCGCGCAATTATAATACCAAAAGTGCTTGAGAAAAAATTATCATTGCAGTTTTACACAGAACCTAACACCGGCAAAAAATTGCTGGGAGATCCGTTCAGGCTTAAGCAAGTTTTTGTTAACCTGCTTTCAAATGCCGTTAAATTTACTGACTCAGGCTTTATTAAAGTTTCTGCGCGCATAAATGAAAAAAGCGAAAACACAGTTACCATGCATTTTGAAGTAGCAGATTCAGGTATTGGCATGACAAGCAGCCAAATGAAAAGAATATTCACTCCTTTTATGCAAGGCGAAACAAGCACTACGCGAAAATACGGCGGCACCGGACTTGGTTTACCGATTGCGAATAACACTATTGAATTATTGGGCGGTAAACTTCATGTGGAAAGTGTTGTCGGTAAAGGCAGCACGTTTAGTTTTGAGCTGACTTTTGACACAATTGAGGCTTTTGATGAGGTGCACGTTTCACGGTCAATTTTATTAAAGGACTACAAACATCCGGTTTTTTCCGGGGAAGTTTTGGTTTGCGAAGATAATGTAATGAATCAGCAGCTTATAACTGAACATTTGGCGCGTGTCGGGCTTAAAACTGTTATCGCTGAAAACGGAAAGGTCGGCGTTGAAATGGTAGAAAGACGAAAAGATGCTGAAAATCAGTTTGTCCTTATTTTTATGGATATACATATGCCCCAGATGGACGGATTGGAAGCCTCAGAAAAAATATTGGCGATGGATGATAGTATACCAATTGTTGCAATGACGGCAAATATAATGCCTGAAGACATGGAAACATATAAAAAAACCGGAATGTCAGGATACATTGGAAAACCATTTAAAGCTCATGAACTTTGGGATTGCTTATTACAGCATTTAAGTCCAACAAGCTGGCAGGTTGTAAAAAAAATACGCCACACAAAAATTGAAAGTTATTTGCGCGGCAAAATCGCAGAAGATTTTGTTAAAGACAATCAAAACAAATGGGAGGAAATAAAAAACGCTATTGACAGCGGCGACATAAAATTGGCGCACCGTTTAACGCACACTTTAAAAAGTAATGCCGCTCATCTGGGGAGCTCAAGCTTACGTGCTGCTGCAGCTAATCTTGAGAGCCTATTAAAATACGGAAA
>WQRS01000158.1 GCA_009786615.1 Treponema sp.
GCCGAATACTGGACGCTTGAGGCGGATTTTAAGGTTGGCCGCCTTTCGTACACAGCGCAGCTTGTGCTTTGGGGAGGCGTTAAGCCTGAACTTAAAAACGAGCAGGAAGTCCGCCAAATCATAGACCTGATTAAAAACGGCGAATGCGAAGTCACTGAAATCCGTGAAACTGAAAAAACCGTCAAGCCCCGTCCGCCGTTTACCACTTCCCAGCTCCAGCAGACTGCAGCCAACCGCCTTGGCTTTACCAGCCGAAAAACCATGCAGATTGCCCAGCAGCTTTACGAAGGGGTAAACCTCGGCAGTTCCCGCGTCGGGCTTATCACCTATATGAGGACTGACTCGGTGCGTATTTCGCAAAGCGCGATGGATGAACTGCGCGCATGGATTGGTGAGAAATATCCGGGTGACTTGCCTGAAAAACCGCACGAATATTCTATGGGGAAAAAGGCGCAGGACGCGCACGAGGCAATACGCCCGACGTTCGTCAACTATACGCCTGATGAAATAAAAGAGCATCTTACAAAAGACCAGTTAAAGATTTACACGATTATCTGGGAGCGCTTTGTCTCAAGCCAGATGAACAACGCCCGCACAAGAACTGTGAGCGCCGATATTTCTGTGGCTGACGGAATCTTCCGCATCGCCGGCACGAAAATTATCGAGAAAGGTTTTTACAAGGTGATGAAGCTACTTGCTTCCAAAGACGAAAAAGGCACGTCCTTTCCTTCGCTGAAAAAAGGCGACAANGTGGCGATTGACCAGTTCCGTCCGGCNCAGCATTTTACGCAGGGGCCTGCCCGCTACACAGACGCTTCCATNGTAAAGACGCTTGAGGAAAAAGGAATCGGGCGNCCGTCCACTTATGTTCCCATCATTTCGGTTTTGCTGGATAGATACTACGTTACACGCTCCAACAAACAGCTTGTGCCCACGCTTTTGGGGCGGATGATAAATGAGCTTTTGGTGGAAAACTTTCCACACGTTGTTGACGCGGGTTTTACAGCTTCGATGGAAACCAAGCTTGACGAAGTGGAAGATGCCTCGGTTCATTGGCCTGACATGATACGCGAGTTTTGGTCGCCGTTCCGGGACAGGGTTGAGGAAGTGAGCAAAAACCTCGAATCGTTTAAGGGAACGCTTGATGAAGTAACCGGCTATAAATGCGAAAAGTGCGACAGGCAGATGATGAAAAAACTTGGGCGATTTGGCTTTTTCCTTGCCTGTTCGGGCTTTCCCGAATGCCGCAACACAAAGTCCATTCCGCTTGCCAAATGCCCCAAATGTACCGGCGACATTGTGGCGCGGAAAACCCGCGGCAGGGGCAAGGAATTCTTTGGCTGCACAAATTACCCCGAATGCGACTTCATAAGCCACTTTAAGCCTGTAAACGAGGACTGCCCCAAATGCGGTCAGTTCCTNGTGGAAAAAAGCGACAAACGGAACGGAGAGCGCAAGGCTTGCATAAACCCCGAATGCGGTTATGTGCCGGCAGANGAACTGCCAACAGCCGCAGAAAGCTCATCNGGCGAAAGCGCTGTTTCCGCCGCGTTCGACGAAGATGAAAAGGATTCGCTTGATGATGAATAATGCGAATAAAAAAGTGGACGAATACCTGGCTTATCTTTCAAACGTGCGCGGCGTGTCCGCCCGCACATCTGAAGCATACCGTCGTGATCTGGAGCATTTTGCCGCTTATTGCGCCAANCACGATTTCTCCCCCGAAACNGCGACACCTAATGAAGTGCGCGGCTTTATCGCCGACTTATCCGCGGAAGGTGCAGCTTCGGTGAGCGTAAACCGCGCNNTNTCTTCGATACGCGGTTTTTNCCGCTGGATGATGCGCTTTGGTTATCGAAGCGATGATCCTGCGGCGGAGCTGCGCAACCTGAAAACGCCCAAGACNCTGCCTTCGTTTCTGTGGGAAACGGAAATGTTTGAGTTTCAGGAGCTTACTGAAAAGTCAGANATCCTGTGGCCTGAACGCGATAAGGCGATCATCCTTTGCATGTATTCAGGCGGGCTTCGTGTCTCCGAAACGGTAAGCCTTTCCCTTAACTGTATGGAGCGGGATTTTTCAGGCGCCCGCATCATAGGGAAGGGCGGCAAAGAACGCCGAGTGTTTTTTTCAGAAGAAGCGGAGGAAGCGTTGAGGGTGTATCTTTCCGTACGGAATACGCGCGTTAAGGATGAGCGCCCAACCGACAAGGTTTTTGTAAGCCTTAAAGGAGCGGGCATCTCCGTTCCGGGTGTCCGCTGGATAATCTCAAAATACTCCCAGCGTTTGGGGCTTGGGAAAAATATTTACCCCCATTTGCTGCGTCACTCGTTTGCCACGCACATGGTCAATGCCGGCTGTGATGTGCGGGTGGTGCAGGAGCTGCTTGGTCATACCAGCATAAGCACCACGCAGCGTTATACGCATGTTGATATGGAGCGGCTTAAAAACGTTTACAACAGCGCCCACCCGCACGGGGGGAAAAAGGAAACGATATGGACGAAATGAAATTCCACGCCACAACCATTTTAGCGGTGCGCCGTGAGGGAAAGGTGGCGATGGCCGGTGACGGGCAGGTAACGATTGGAAGCACGGTGATGAAAAACAACGCCCGCAAAGTCAGGCGGCTTAACGACAACAAAGTCCTATGCGGCTTTGCAGGCGCAACGGCTGACGCTTTCACACTTTTTGACCGCTTTGAAGCGAAGCTCAAAGAGTATTCAGGAGATCTCACACGCGCCGCCGTTGAGCTTGCCAAAGACTGGCGCACAGATCGGGCATTGCGCCGCCTTGAAGCGATGCTTTTGGTTGCTGACAAAAGCAAAACTTTGCTTATTTCCGGCACCGGAGATGTCATAGAGCCTGCCGAAGACGCGCTTGCCATAGGTTCCGGCGGCAATTACGCGTTTGCCGCAGCCCTTGCGTTTCTTGACGGGTCAAGTTTTTCNGCAAGGGAAATTGCCGAAAAATCGCTGCGCATAGCGGGAAATATTTGTGTGTATACAAACGACCAGATCGTAATAGAGGAACTGGAAGCTTAATGTGGAGTTATAACGAGGAGCATCGGAGGAGCATGAATCGATGAAAGAGAAGAAAGAAAAAAACACAGAGAACCTTGACCGCCTTACCCCACGGGAAATTGTGGACAAGCTTGATAAATACATTGTAGGGCAGAAAAAAGCCAAAAGGGCGGTTGCCGTTGCTTTGCGTAACAGGATGCGCCGCCTAAAAATAACCGCTGAACTGCGCGAGGATATTACGCCAAAAAATATTCTTATGATAGGGCCGACAGGAGTCGGGAAAACCGAAATTGCCCGCCGCCTTGCAAAACTCGCAGGATCGCCGTTTGTGAAAGTTGAGGCGACCAAATACACCGAAGTCGGTTATGTCGGGCGGGATGTGGAGTCGATGATCCGCGATCTTATGGCGGCGGGTGTTCAAATGGTGAAACTTGAAATGCAGGAAGCCATCACGGTGGAAGCTGAAAAACGCGCCGAAGAAGCGCTTTTGGATCTCCTGCTTCCGGGCACGGGCAAGCGCCAAAAGGCAAAACCAAATAACGGACCTGTGGTGCGTCCAATGGGAACGTTTTCCATTCCGCCGTCCGGGGGAAACCACGGCACTTCTTTTATGGGAGCGGCAATACAAATTGGCATTCCCCACGGAGCTTCAGGCGGAGCCTCAACCCAGCAAGGGCAGCATGGTGAAGATAATCCGCAGGGCGACCAGCGGGGAGAACACGATGACGCGCACGGCTACCACGCTGACGCACACGATGAAACGCATGGGGAAGCTCATGATGCGGAAGCCGCCCCCAACCCGACTCGGGAAAAATTCAGGACTATGCTGCGTGACGGGAAGCTTGAAGAAAAAACTGTTGAAGTGTCTGTAAGCCAGAACCCGCAGATTCCCGCNTTTGAAATGATGGGCGGCAANATGGAAGACATTGAAGCNAGCCTTTCAGGGATTGCGGGCTTTTTCGGCGGCGGNAACAAAAAGAAAAAAGTGGTCACGGTAAAACGGGCGCGCGAAATTCTTATCGCCGAAGAATCGGAGAAACTTATCGACCGTGACCGTGTAAGCGATGAAGCCCGCCAGCGCGTGGAAGAAACAGGCATCGTTTTTATCGATGAGATCGACAAAATTGCTGTAAAGGGCGACAGGGGCGGCCCTGATGTTTCGCGCGAGGGCGTTCAGCGCGATATACTGCCTATAGTGGAAGGCGCGACTGTCAACACCAAGTGGGGGCCTGTGAACACCGATCACATCCTTTTTATCGCCGCAGGTGCGTTTAACCTCGCCAAGCCTTCCGACCTTATACCGGAGCTTCAAGGCCGTTTCCCCCTCCGCGTGGAACTGGATTCACTTGGCAAAGAAGATTTTCTGCGAATCCTCACCGAACCGAAAAACGC